>NZ_SSXE01000237.1 GCF_021699195.1 Nonomuraea sp. MG754425
TACGAACGTCGACACACGCTCAAGAACGCCCAAGACCTCGACTATGCTGCCGCGTAGTCGCAAGCCCTGATGTGTCTATCGAACCGGGGCAACTCCAGGAGCTTCTCACCCACCCGACCCCTCTGCTCCTGGGTGGGAGACCGACAGCTTGATCGTTGACTCTCACTCGGTGGGACGGTGGAACCACGACCGCGCGTGTTGGGCTTCACCGCACCCCAGGAAGAGGGGGTGCGGAATGGTGACGGCCATCGCTTGATCCTGGAAGGGCTGATGCCGCAACCGAGGAGAGCAGAACGATGGCCGCAGACCACAGTTTGGCGTGTGAGCCGACGCCTGCGAAACAGATCCCGCACCGGTGACTCCCACTTTTTCCCACCTCTCTCCACCAGGTCCTTTCCACAACATCTGGGCAGACGCCATGCCGGCCTCGCATCCTGCGCGACGGTGTCCCGCCACGCGGTGGATCAACGATCTCGTCGGACGCTGCCATCTGGGCGGACAGGGCTGAGCGTGGAGGAATCACGCCGCGCTGCCGGACGCTGCCCAGCACCGTCCGTTCTGGCATCGGCGGCCGGAACCGGCCGAACCTGTTCTCCCGTCTCACCTGCGGCTCGGCCCGAGGCCGGTCTGCTGGGCCGGCGTGGTTCAGGTCGCGTGGGTCTCGTCCGGGGTCGGGAAATCGTCCGGGGATGGCGGGGTGTCGGTTGGGTCGGGCTCGGGGGTGAGCGGTGGGTCCAGGGCTACGGAGTCCGGGCTCTTGCGGTATGTGGTGGTGGTCTTGCGGAGGCGCCAGCCGTTCGCGCTGCGTTCGATGTAGCCGGCGGCCGCCAGGCCACCCAATGCGCTCAGCGTCGCGTTCAGGTTCATCCCGGCTGCCACCGCGATCGAGGCCGGGCCCGCGCCGCCTCTGGTGGGGACCGCGTCCAGCACTTTCTTGGTCGGCTCGTTGAGCCTGTCCCTGGCGACGGCCGGGGCCCGCGTCTGCGGGGACAGGTCGTCGCCCAGCGCGCCCACGAGGTCGATCATGTCCTCGGGGGAGGTGATGCAGACCGCTTTGCGTTCGCGAAGGAGTTTGTGACATCCGGCTGACATGGCCGAGGTCACCGGGCCCGGGACCGCGCCCAGGTGCCGGTTGAGGAACAGGGCGTGGGACGCCGTGTTGAGGGCGCCGCTGCGGATCGCGGCTTCCACCACCACGGTCCCTCGCGACAGGGCCGCGATCAGGCGGTTGCGGATGAGGAAGCGGGCCCTTGTCGGGTGTACGCCTGGCGGGCACTCACTGATCAGCACACCTTGTTCCCTGATCGAGGCGAACAACCGCTCGTGGGAACCCGGGTAGCAGATGTCCACGCCGCAGGCCAGGACGACGACTGTGGGGGCGTCGGCGGCCAGCGCGCCCTTGTGGGCCGCCCCGTCCACGCCGTACGCGCCGCCCGAAACGACGGTCCAGCCTTCCTCGCTGAGGCCGACCCCGAGCTGCGCCGCGATGTGCGATCCGTACGGAGTGGCGGCTCTGGCTCCGACCACCGCGACGGAGGTCAGGCAGGAGAAACGGAGGTCGGCGTTGCCGTACGCCCACAGGGCCAGCGGGCGGCTGCGTCCTAGCTGGTCGAGCTGGGTGGGCCACTCCGGGCTGCCGGGGATGATCAGTCTGGCTCCGGCTCGTCGGCCTGTCTCGAGGTCGGCCGCGGGGTTGGCGGCTGCCAGACGGGTGTACCAGGCGTTCAGGCGGGAGGTGAGGTCGGGCGGGCGTGGCTGCTGAGCTTGTCGGGCCACGAACTCCCGGGGCAGGGTGCGGGCGCGGATGGCCTGGACTGTCCGTGGAGCGCCGTATTCAGCCACGAGGCTGCCCATGATGGTGTCACCAACGTCGGCGGCCCGCATGAGCGCGGCCCTGGCCTCGGCTTCCCTCTCCGCTTGCGCCCTCCCTTCTGCTGGAGGTGCGGCTTGGAGAGGTGGGGTCCGCGTGTCGTTCTCGAACCTTGTGCTCTGTGCCTCGTTTCGAGGGCGTATGGTCATGCTCCCGCGCGGGGGTTCTCCTGTTGCGGTGTCCCCGGCGTCGACTCCCTGTGGGCGTCGCGTTGAGCTTGCCTGCTGAGGGCTCTCAGCCGCGCCGATGTGGTGAGGTCCTGCTCCGATGTGCCGGAAGCGCTCTGCCATGCCCACGAGCGCAGGTTCTCCTGTCATGGGGTTGTGAGCGGGCTGATCGTTCGAGGGGGCTTCGGCGAACCTGGGCGCGGCTCTGCTCACAGGTCTGGTGGCGAAGGCGGTGGTGGTCGCGGGCGTCGAAGGTGTGGCCGTGGAAGCCGGCAAGGCTTCGTCGCCGCGGACCATCGAGGACGTGGGTGTCCTGCTGGTCGCTGCGGCTACGGACGGTGTGCCGGTCAAGGGTGCCTCCCGAGGGTGCGGAGTGATGGCGATGCGTCTGAACAGTGATGATCACGGGCCTGTGGAGGCGGGGTGGTCACTGGTTAAGGGGTCGTCGCGAGGGCGAGATAGCGCTCGGGCATGGCCACGGGCGCGGCGGTGGCCGGCCAGCTCCGTGGGGGTGGAGGCCGCCGTGAAGTGCGCGCCCGTTCTGGTACGGGTGGAGGTGGTGCTCATGGCAGCCCCTCTGCTGGGTGGGATGGTTGTGGGGACATACCTGGAGTGCGCGGCGACTCGGCACGGTGGGTGGTGGCGTGACGTGCTTCCAGAGATCACCTCACGCCGAGCCAGAAGCCGAGGGCCGCGTTGGTTTCGTCCTGTCCGGGGGTGTCTTTGTCGGCCAGGTCGGCCAGGGTCCAGGCGACCCGTACGACCCGGTCGAGGCCCCGGGCCGTGAGGGTGCCCGCGTCGAGACAGGTCGTCATGGGGTGCATGGCCTCGGCCGACGGACGGAAGTCGGCGTGCAGGACGGAGGAAGGGATCTCGGCGTTGGAGCGCCACTGCGTGCCGGCCAGACGCTTGGCCGCTCGTTCCCTGGCGGCCAGCACACGTTCGGCGACCTTCTTGCTGGGCTCCACGAACTGGCGATCGGCCAGGAGCTCGCGGCGGGACGAGCGGGCGACCGTGACCTTCATGTCGATGCGGTCGAGGAGCGGGCCCGAGAGCCGGCCCAGGTAGCGGCGTCTGACCGTGGGAGAGCACCTGCAGGCGTCTTCTTTGTCCTCCCCCTGGGCACAGGGACACGGGTTCGCAGCCAGGACGAGCATGAACCTCGCAGGAAACGTGACCGCGCCCGCGGCCCTCGACACCGTCACACGGCCTGACTCCAGGGGCTGTCTCAGCGCGTCGAGGACATGGCGCGGGAACTCGGGCGCCTCGTCCATGAAGAGGACCCCTCGGTGCGCGAGGGACACGGCTCCTGGACGGACGATCGTGCTGCCTCCACCGATGACAGCAGCGGCCGTCGCCGTGTGGTGCGGGCTGACGAACGGGGGCCGGCACATCATGGGGGCGCTGGACGGCAGGACGCCCGCGACCGAATGGATGGCGGTGACCTCCAGGGCGTGATCGAGCTCCAGCTCCGGCAGGAGGGTGGGGAGGCGTTCGGCCAGCATCGTCTTGCCGGTGCCCGGCGGGCCGAGCAACCACAGATTGTGGCCGCCCGCCGCGCACACTTCGAGGGCACGCCGGGCGACCGGCTGGCCGACGACGTCCGCGAGATCGACGTCGGGGGCGTCGGTGGCCTTGGGCGGTTCGACGTACTCCTCGACCTCGGGTTGGGGTGGGTCGTCGCCCTTGCGCAGCCACTCCACCAACTGACGCAGGTCGGCGACGGGGATCACCTTCGCGTCAGGCACGAGTACGGCCTCGGCGGAGTTCGCGGATGGGACCACGACCGTGACGCCGCCCTGTCCGGCCGCGCCCAGGACCGAGGGGAGCACTCCGCGTACGGCTCTGATGCGGCCGTCGAGACCGAGCTCACCCAGGAAGAACAGGTCCGCGATGCGCTGGGCCGGGACCACGCCCGCCGCGCCGAGGATGGCCACGGCTATGGCCAGGTCGAACTGGGACCCACGTTTCGGGAGGCTGGCCGGGAAGAGGCTGACGATGATGCGGGCGTCGGGCCAGGGGTAGCTGCTGTTGACCACCGCCGATCGGACTCGGTCGCGGGCTTCGCTGAGTGCTGTGTCGGGCAGGCCGATGAGGTGGATGCCGGCCAGGCCCTTGCCGACGTCGGCCTCGACCTCGACCGTGCGGCCCGTGACCCCCACCAGGGCCACGCTGCGCGTGCGGGCCACGGCCATCTAGATCGCCCCCCGTACGTGCCGGAGGGCGAAATCTCCCGCGAAGCACTCCAGGGCGATCACGTCCACGCGGATGGCGTCGAACGTACGGGACTGCGCGGACAGCCACTGGCCGGCGAGCATGCGCAGCTTGGCCAGCTTGGCGGGGCTCACCGACTCCAGCGCTGTGCCGTGGGATCTGCCCGATCGGGTCTTCACCTCGACGACGACCAGGATGGGGCCCTCTTCCGCGATGACGTCGATCTCGCCGTAGCGGCAGCGCCAGTTGCGGTCGATCACCTTCATGCCCTGGGTCTCCAGGTAGGTCACGGCTGCCTGTTCGCCGCGCTTGCCGAGCTCGAGCCTGCTTTCCGTGGCCATGTGGCACCTTCCGTTCGGGTGAGGTTCGGGCATGACCTTCGCCGATGCGGGGTGGTGATCGAGGAGCCGAACGAGATTCTGTGGATGAGTGGGTGTGGGCGGCGTAGGGGGTGTGGATAACTGAGGAACAGCCCGGTTGGCGTTGGCCGCCTCGCCTTTGGATGGCGAGCGTGCAGGCACGGGCGAGCGCGGATGGAAGCTGGAGCAGTCAACGTGCAGGTGGGGTGGAAACACAGCCAGGTGCGGCCGTCGCCTGGGGGTCAGTATTCACGCGGCCGTGTCGCAAGCACGACACAGGCGTGGCCGCCGGCACTGGTGTGGGTGCGCCACAGATGCGAGCACGGTTTACGCGCGGTGCAGGTGCACCCGGGAGCCTGAGCGCCAACACCCGCATGCGGTGAGCGGGAAGGCAGGGCCGCGCGCGAAAGCAGGCTGGGGCACGACCAGTGCCACAGGCCCACACGCCCGAACGCGGACAAGACGCAGAAAGCGCCGCAAATTCACAGACGCACGAACGCAGGCAGTGCATGGACGACGTGACAGGTCCACAGGCACGAACGTGAGCAGGACACGGACAGAGCAGCAAGTTCACCGGCATCCACAGTTCGCGCACCAGGCACCGGCACCTGTCGTAGCCTCAGCCCCAGTCGGCGAGTACGACGTCGGCACGCCGACCAGAGCCAGCCGCACTCGCCACGCGCCCCGAAATACCCTGCAGCAGCGAGTTGAGCTGAGTGACATCGTTGCCAGGATCACCGGACAGCGAAACACCGATGGCATCAGTGATCAGGCGGCACTCGCCATCGCCCGCCCCTCGGTAAACAGACTGATCTACGCCTGCAACGATCCAGCCTGGAACCGGTCGAGCGCATCGGCACCGCAGAAAGTCGGGCTCCAACGCGCTGCGCTCCAACCTCACGACTCTCAAATCTCGAACTCGGGCACTCAAGCAGCCCAGAACCTTCAGAGGCCCTGAAACTCAGCACCCAGACTTCAGCCAGAGGGCCCCGGCTCACCGAACGCACAGCCCAACCCACCGGCCATCACCCCGAGGCCGGCAACCCCGGCAACCGGCAAAACCCAGCGAACCGCATCAACAGCCCAGCGGCCGCCGGCTCCCCGACCAGCCCAGCCCTACCCCGAGAACCCCTCCTTGGGCATCTCCAGATCGGCCTTGGCCAGTTCCTCGACATTCACGTCCTTGAACGTGACCACCCGCACGTTCTTGACGAACCGCGCCGGCCGATACATGTCCCACACCCAAGCATCCTGCATCTTCACATCGAAGAAGACGTCGCCGTTCTCGGCGGTGCGCACGTCGAGATCGACCGAGTTGGTCAGATAGAAGCGCCGCTCAGTCTCCACCACGTACGTGAACAAACCGACGACATCGCGGTATTCGCGGTAAAGCTGCAGCTCCATCTCGGTTTCGTACTTTTCGAGATCCTCTGCGCTCATCGCGGTCCTCCTGTCGTACCGGTCCCCCGGTTCGCCTGCTCAGGCAACCCCGGCCCCCATTTCATTTTCACCCATCCCCCTCGCCACCGTGACGAAGGAGTAGCGGTGATCAGGACACGGGCCGTGCGTTTCCAGCGCCAGCCGGTGTCCTGGTGTGACATACCCCTTGTGCTCCGCGAAGCCGTACTGCGGGTAGCGCTCGTCGAGCGCCACCATGAGGCGATCTCGGGTCACCTTGGCCACGATGGACGCCGCCGCCATGCACGCGGCCACCTGATCCCCCTTCCACACGGCCAGTGACGGCGCCGGAAGCCCCGGAACCGGGAAGCCGTCCGTCAGGATGTACTCCGGGTCACAGGGCAACTGTGCGACAGCTCGCCGCATTCCTGAAACGTTGCACTTGTGCAGACCTTTGGCGTCGATCTCCCCCGGCGGGATGATCACTATGCCGACATCTGACGCGGGCATGATCTGCTCGAAGAGGCGTTCGCGTACCAGGGGGGTCAGCAGTTTCGAGTCGCCCAGGCCGTCGATCCGCCTGCGCAGGACGACGGCCGCGACCACGAGGGGGCCGGCGCACGCGCCGCGACCGGCCTCGTCGACGCCCGCGATGGGGGTGAGGCCGCGGCGGGCGAGCGCCCGCTCATAGGCGTAGAGCCCGGAATCTCGCCGGACGACGCTCGGTCGAGGGCGGAACGCAACTGTCATGACACAGGCAGCGTACGCCCCATTCGCCGCATACCGCGACCGGAAGACGGCTTACTTGACCTTGTCGAAAATGTCGGGACGGGTGAAGAGATAGCCCCGCGACAGCGGCCAGTAGCGCACCACGGCCACGCCGATCACGGCGTCTTCCGAGATGAAGCCGCCCCCTGGCTCCTCCATGTGGGCGCGGGAGTCGGCCGAGGCGCTGCGGTGGTCGCCCATCAGCCAGAGCTTGCCGGCGGGCACGGTGACGTCGAACTTATCGCCGGAAGCGAAATCGTCGGTGTAGAGGTACGACTCCTCGTCCAGTGGCGTGCCGTTGACCGTGATGCGCTTGTCCTTGTCGCAGCACACCACCTTGTCGCCGCCGACGCCGATGACCCGCTTGATGGTGTCCTCGCCGGTCCAGCCCTTGAAGACGATGATGTCGCCACGCTCGGGCTTGCCCGCCAGCTTGTTGACGAAGACCCGGTCGTTGACCAGCAGGGTGTTCTCCATCGACACGGACGGGATGTAGAACGACCCGACCACGAACGTGTGCAGCAGCATCGCGAGGCCGACTCCCAGGACGAGGAGCAGGATGGTCTCGCGGAAACCGCCGCCCTTCTTCTTCTCTTTCCCCACGCCCTCCGCCTTCTTGGTGTCGGCCATCAGCGTCTCCTTCGCAGGCGCCGACGGACCAGCACCAAGGGTACGGCCAGGCCGAACCCGGCGACCAGCGGCGTCGGGGTACCGAGCGCGTGCAGCGCGGGCTGGGCGAAGGTGTCGGGGATGTCGATGGTGTCGAACCGATTGAACGGCCAGACGATCACGAAGGCCCGCCCGATGACCTGGCCCTCGGGGATGGAGCCGCCGCCCGGGTCGCCGGTGTGCGAGCGGGAGTCGAGCGAGACCGAGCGGTGGTCGCCCATCACCCACAGCCGCCCCTGCGGCACCGTGACGTCGAAGAACTCGTCGGAGGGCACGTCACCGGGGTAGAGGTAGCTCTCCTCGTCGATGGGCGTGCCGTTGACCGTGATGCGCCCCTTGGAGTCGCAGCACTTGACGTGGTCGCCCCCCACGCCGATGACCCGCTTGATGTAGTCCTTCTCGCCCGGCACGACGCCGAAGGCCGTGCCGACCCACCGGAAGAACCCCGCGACCACGTTGGACGGCTCCTCCATCTGGAACTCGCCGTCCCAGGAGTCGACGCCCGAGAAGACCACCACGTCGCCACGCTCGATGTCACGGGTGTGGTAGACGAGCTTGTTGACCAGGACCCTGTCGTTCGTCAGCAGGGTGTTCTCCATCGATTCCGACGGAATATAGAAGGCCTGGACCACAAATGTCTTGATGATCAGGGCCAGAACCAGGGCTACGACGATGAGAACGGGAAGTTCTTTCCAGAACGACCCCTTCTTCTCCTTTTCTTCACCCTTGGCCGGCTGCTGAGTCTCTTCCGCGACCACGTCCACCTCGTCTTCGACAGGGCGGCGCGCGGCGCCGTGCTCCTGGCTTTCGCTAGTCATCGCTGACGAGCCTAGATGATGTGTGGGCTCGACAAGCCTCGACCGACGTTACACCGTGCACGAGTCGCTCCACATAAAGGAAACGCCCCTGTAAAGCCGAATGGCCCGCGCGGAACGCGGGCCATCGAAAGGGCGCCTGGTTACTTGGCGGGCGTCGTCTCGCGCTTCTCGCGGATACGGGCGGCCTTGCCGCGCAGGTCACGCATGTAGTAGAGCTTGGCGCGACGCACGTCGCCGCGGGTCACGAGAACGATCTTCTCGATGACCGGGCTGTGCACCGGGAAGGTGCGCTCGACGCCGACGCCGTAGCTGACCTTGCGCACGGTGAAGGTCTCGCGGGCGCCGCTGCCCTGACGGCGCAGCACGAAGCCCTTGAAGACCTGGATACGGGAGCGGTTTCCTTCGACGACGCGGACGTGAACCTCGAGCGTGTCACCGGGGCGGAACGCCGGCACGTCGCCGCGCAGGGTCGCCTTCTCGAGCTCCTGGATCTTCGTGTGCATGAGAGCAGTCCTCAAGTCCTCGCGAGCACGCGGAGGTCCACCCGGCCGGAGCTCGCGGCGGACACGCTTGCTGATGTGGTGAGCCCGGGACCGTCTCCCGGGCATGACGGACCAACCGAAGAACGGTTGGCAGCGATTCAGTTTGCCACATCTTCCGGCTGGAGGCGAAACGACAGCTCTTCGAGCAGCTTCCGGTCGTGTTTGTCCAGCGTCGCGGGGTCGAGCTCGGCCGCCAGCTCCGGCCGGTTCCGTACGGTGCGGCGGATCGCCTCGTCGCGCCGCCACCGGGCGACATTTCCGTGATGTCCGGACAAAAGCACAGCGGGCACCTCGTGCCCCCGCCACACGGGCGGTTTGGTGAAAACAGGCCCCTCGACGAGGTTGCGCATCGACCCGGGCGCGAACGAGTCGTCCACGGCCGACTGGGCGTTGCCCAGCACGCCGGGCAGCAGCCGGCCCACGGCCTCCACCATGACCAGCACCGCCACCTCGCCGCCGGCCAGCACGTAGTCGCCGATGCTGACCTCGTCGACGCGCAGCCGCCCGGAGTACTCCTGCATCACCCTGGAGTCGATGCCTTCGTAACGGCCGCAGGCGAACAGCAGCCACGGCTCCCCCGCCAGCTCCTGCGCCAGCTCCTGGGTGAACGGCCGCCCGCTCGGCGTCGGCACGACCAGCCGCGGCGCGGGGCCGCCCGCGGAGCCGACCACCGTATCGATCCCCGTGTCGATCGCCGTGTCGATCACCGTGTCGATGGCCTCGCCCCACACCTCGGGCTTCATGACCATGCCGGGCCCGCCGCCGTACGGAGTGTCGTCCACGGTGCGGTGCACGTCGTGGGCCCAGTCGCGGAGCTGGTGCAGCCGTACGTCGAGGGTGCCGCGCTCGCGGGCCTTGCCGATCAGCGAGACGTCGAGCGGCGCGAAGTACTCGGGGAAGATCGAGATGATGTCGAGCCGCATCACAGCAGCCCTTCGGGCGGATCGACGACCAGCCGGCCCGCCTCGGGATCGACCTCGGGCACCAGCGCCTTGACGAACGGGATGAGCACGTCCTCCTGGCCCTGCCTGCGTACCACGAGGAGGTCCTGGCCGTGGTGCAGCACGTCCTCGACCCGCCCGACCGGCTCGCCGGAGACGGTCTCCACCGCCAGGCCGATGAGCTGGTGGTCGTGGAACTCGTCGGGGTCGTCGGACGGCGCCACCTCGGCGGAGTCGATGACCAGCAGGGTGCCGCGCAGTTCCTCGGCGGTGTCGCGGTCGGCGACCCCCTCGAATGTCACCAGCAGCGCGCCCTTGTGCCAGCGGCGGGCCACGATGACGAGCGGCCCCCGGTCGGCGGGGTCGGTCGCGATCGGCGTCCCGGCGGCGAAGCGCAGCTCGGGATCGTCGGTGCGCACCTCCACGGTCACGTCGCCGCGCACCCCGTGCGGGCGGCCTATCCGGCCGACGACCAACTGCACGTGAACCTGCTTTCTCTGCAACGCGGAGCGCCCCCATCGGAACAGAGCCGATGAGGGCGCGAAAACCTGACGCTAACGGACCGCTTCGTGCAGGTCGAGCAGATCGACCCGCACGTACTTCCCGTCGGACAGGGCGTTCACGACCGTGCGCAGCGCCTTGGCGGTGCGCCCGCCGCGTCCGATGACCTTACCCAGGTCCTCGGGATGCACCCGGACCTCCAGGACGCGCCCGCTGCGAATGCGGCGGGCGCGGACCCGGACATCGTCGGGATTTTCGACGATGCCCTTAACGAGGTGCTCGAGAGCCTCCTCGAGCACGTCAGCCCTCGCCCTCAGTCGGGGTCTCGGCGGGGGCCTCGGCCTCGTCCTTCTTCTTGCCGCCCTTCTTCGGCGTGGTGGCGGCCGTGCCGGTGTCGCCACCGGACAGCGCCTCCTTGGCCGCCGCCTCATAGAGAGCGTGGCGGTCGGGCGCGGGCTCGGCGACCTTCAGCGGCGCCGGAGCGGGCTCACCCTTGAACTTCTGCCAGTCGCCGGTGAGCTTGAGCAGCTTGAGCACCGGCTCGGTCGGCTGCGCGCCGACACCCAGCCAGTAGGCCGCGCGCTCGGCGTCGATCTCGATGCGCGAAGGGTCGTTCTTCGGGTGGTACAGGCCGATCTCCTCGATCGCCCGGCCGTCACGCTTGGTGCGGCTGTCGGCGACGACGATACGGTACTGAGCATTGCGGATCATGCCGAGCCGCTTGAGCTTGATCTTGACTGCCACGGGTGTGGTCTCTCCTGCATTCGAGCGTGGGTGAACGGCACCTCGTCGAGTGGGGCACGACGCGGCGACGCTCCAGGGACAGGCGTGACCGGCGGGAGGTGAGAGGGCACCCGCGTGGCCACGATGTTCCAACATGTCATTCTGCCAGACCCGAGGCACTGCCCGGGACCCGTCGCGGCAGCGCACCGCAAAGGTCGGGCAAGGACCTCGCGGCGCCGGCCGCTACTTCTGCCCGGGCAACCGCAGCTTGGACGGATCGAAGCCGGGCGGGAGCTCGACCCCCGGCGGCAGTTTCCCGCCGAGGTTGCCCAGCATGCCGCCCTGCTTGGGCTCGCTCGGGGCCGCGTCGCCCGAGGGCGCCTTGCCCAGTGCGGCCTTGCGCGGGTCGCCGCTGACGCGCCGCCCCTTCTTGGCCTTCTTCTGCGCCTTGCCCGCCTTGCCGCGTCCGCCGGGCATGCCCGGGATCCCCATGCCGCCGGCCATGCGCTTCATCATCTTCTGCGCGTCGAAGAAGCGGGTGACCAGGCTGCTGACGGCGCTCACCGTCACGCCAGAGCCGGCCGCGATGCGGGCGCGCCGCGAGCCGTTGATGATCTTGGGGTCCTGGCGCTCGGCCGGGGTCATCGAGCGGATGATGGCCGCGATGCGGTCGAGGTCGCGGTCGTCGATGGAGTTGATCTGGTCGCGCATCTGCCCCATGCCGGGCATCATGCCGAGCAGATTCTTGATCGGCCCCATCTTCTGGACCATCATCATCTGCTCGAGGAAGTCCTCGAGCGTGAAGTTCTCGCCCGACGTGAGCTTGCCGGCCATCTTGGCGGCCTGCTCCTCGTCGAACGTCTTCTGGGCCTGCTCGATCAGGGTGAGGATGTCACCCATGTCGAGGATGCGGGAGGCCATCCGGTCGGGGTGGAAGGCGTCGAAGTCTTCCAGCTTCTCGCCCGTGGAGGCGAACATGATCGGCCGGCCGGTGATGTGGCGGACCGAGAGCGCCGCGCCGCCGCGGGCGTCGCCGTCGAGCTTGGTCAGCACCACGCCGTCGAAGCCGACGCCCTCCATGAACGCCTGCGCCGTGGTGACGGCGTCCTGGCCGATCATGGCGTCGACCACGAACAGGGTCTCGTCGGGCGAGACCGCGTCGCGGATGTCGGCGGCCTGCTTCATCATCTCCTGGTCGATGCCCAGACGGCCGGCGGTGTCGATGACGACGATGTCGTGGTTGAGGCGCCGGGCCTCGTCGAGCGATCTGCGGGCGACCTCGACCGGGTCGCCCACTCCGCTGCCCGGCTCGGGCGCGTAGACGGCGACCTGGGCGCGCTCGCCCACGACCTGAAGCTGCTGGACGGCGTTGGGCCGCTGCAGGTCGGCGGCGACGAGCATGGGCGCGTGCCCCTGCTCCCGCAGCCACCTGGCCAGCTTGCCCGCCAGCGTCGTCTTGCCGGCGCCTTGGAGACCGGCCAGCATGATGACGGTCGGGGGTGTCTTGGCGAAGCGGAGCCTGCGGGTCTCACCGCCGAGGATCCCGATCAGCTCGTCATTGACGATCTTGACGACCTGCTGCGCCGGGTTCAGCGCCTGGGAGACCTCGGAACCGCGGGCGCGCTCCTTGACCTGGGCGACGAACGCCTTGACCACCGGCAATGCGACATCGGCCTCAAGCAGGGCGATGCGGATCTCGCGGGCGGTGGCGTCGATGTCGGCATCGGACAGCCGCCCCTTGGATCGGAGGGAGGAGAAGACCGATGTCAGGCGGTCGGATAGCGTCTCGAACACGTGGTTGGCCAGTCCTCGAAGCGAATGTACGTCTAAGACTCCAGCCTATCCGCTCCGCTAGCCGCTCCAGCCTGGCACGGCCATCCGGACCGTCAGCGCGTGCTCGACGAGCTGGATCAGCACGCCCTTGACCGAGTCCTTGGAGCGGGCGTCGAGCCGCACCATCGGGATGTGCGGCGACAGCGTGAGAGCGTCGCGCACCTCGGTGTCGCTGTGCAGGTACTGGCCGTCCCAGCCGTTGATGCCGACCACGAACGGGAGCTGGGCTTCCTCGAAGTAGTCGATGGCCGGGAAGCTGTCGGCCAGGCGGCGGGTGTCCACGAGGACGACCGCGCCGATCGCCCCTCGTACGAGGTCGTCCCACATGAACCAGAACCGGTGCTGTCCGGGGGTGCCGAACAGGTAGAGGATCAGGTCACGGTCGAGGGAGACCCGGCCGAAGTCCATGGCGACGGTCGTGGTCGACTTCAGCGGTGTCATGCCCAGGTCGTCGATACCGGCGGAGGCGTCGGTCATGACGGCCTCCGTGGTCAACGGCATGATCTCCGACACCGCGCCGACGAACGTCGTCTTGCCCACCCCGAACCCACCGGCGACGACGATCTTCGTCGACGTGAGACCGGGGCTAGAGCCTGCGTAGTCCACTGAGCACCCTTTCCAGCAGGTTGACGTCCGGCCTTCCTGCCTCAAGCTGCGGCTGATGCACCCGTACGAGGCCCTCGGCCGCCATGTCCGCGATCAGAACACGCACCACGCCGAGCGGGATCCGCAGCAGGGCCGACACCTCGGCCACCGACCTGACCTGGAGGCAGAGCTGGCTGATCGCTTTGTACTCGGGCGTGATGTGGGAGAACTCCCGGTGCTCGGCGGTCGCCGAGGACACCAGGGCCTCCATCGCCAGCTTGACCTTGGGTGCGGTCCGCCCGCCGGTGACGGCGTAGGGCCGTACCGGGGAGGCGGGGTCGGAGCTCGGCGGCGGGGACGGCGGCGGCTCCCAGCCACCGCTGTTCCATCCGCCGCTGTTCCACGTGGGATTTGTCACCTACATCACCTGGTCTGGCTGGCGCGCAACTCCGCGCGCACGGCAGGAGTCAGTACCTGACCGGCGCGGTCCACCATCAGCGTCATCTGGTACGCCACCAGGCCCATGTCACAGTCGGGGGCCGCGAGCACCGCAAGGCACGAGCCGTCGCTGATCGACATGATCAGCATCACTGGCTCAGGTCGTTCATGCGCGCTCATCCCTGTTCTCAAGACTTCTCGGACCGGAGGAATACGATCTTCCCTCGCTGATGTCGTCTCGTGCCGCTCTGAATCCTTGCTGGAAGCTCGAGAGGCGGCTGCGTACCCGCTCTGGCGAGACGGCAGGCATGGGGGCGACGCCCTTCGGCGCGGACACGGTGTCGGCGGAGCCGGGCACGAGGTTGGCCTTGGGCACCCGCTTGGGCAGGCCCGCGGACGTCGCGCCGCCGCGTACCGGCTCGACCACGGCCTGCGCGGCGCTCCAGCCCGCGTCGGCCTTGGCCGATCCCCAGGTGGCGTCCCCTTCGGAGGTCTGCTCGAACCAGGCCGACTCGACGGAGGCGAAGATCGGCAGGTACTCGTCGCCCGCGGTGGCGGGCTTGACGACGGGGATCGGGCCGGTGGCCGCGGACTCGGTCTCAGGCAGGTCGAAGCGCGGGCGCTGCAGGTTCAGGTTGGTCGGGGCGGAGTCCGCCCAGCTCATTTCGGGACGGTCGTCGCCGGTGGGACGTTGCGGCAGCCCGGAGCCGGTCCCCCAGGAGCCGGACGAGCCGGCGGGGGTGCGTGAGGGCACCCAGACGTCGGAGTTGTCGAAGCCGCCGGTGCCGGCGCCGTTGCCGCGGGGCTCGGACGGCCAGGCCGTGTCCATGCTCGGGTGGGAGGGGAAGGACGGGTGCCCGGGCCCCGGCCGGTACTCGCCGCCGTTCCACTGGGGGACGGGCGGCGGCGGGGTCACGGCCTGCTGGGCGCCGAAACCGAAGCCGAAGTTGTCGCCGGTCTGGCGCTGGTCCATGGCGGGCACGCCCTGGCCCGCAGGGGCCTGGGCGCCGAGGAGCGATTCGGGCATCAGGACCATCGCGGTCAGGCCGCCCGATCCGTGCGGGCGGAGCTGCACCCGGATGCCGTGCCGGTGGGCCAGCCTGGCGACCACGAACAGGCCCATGCGGCGCGAGACGGAGACGTCCACGCTGGGGGCGTCGATGAGGCGCTCGTTGGCCTGGACCAGCTCGTCGGGGGTCATGCCGATGCCGGAGTCGGTGATGGACAACATCACGCCGCCGCCGTCGATCCGGCTGCCGGACACGGTCACCCTGGTCTCGCGCGGGGAGAACGACAGGGCGTTCTCGACCAGCTCGGCGAGCAGGTGGATGACGTCGTTGACGGCCTGTCCGGCGACGGCGACGCCGTCGGGCACCTGGAGCACGACGCGCTCGTAGTTCTCGACCTCCGACAGGGAGGCGCGGGCGACGTCCACGAGCTGGACGGGCTTGCTCCAGCGGCGGGGCGGCTCCTGGCCGGCGAGGACCAGCAGGTTCTCGCTGTTGCGGCGCATACGGGTGGCCAGGTGGTCCAGCTTGAACAGGTTGCCGAGCCGCTGCTCGTCCTGCTCACCCTGCTCCAGACCGTCGATCAGGGTGATCTGCCGCTCCACCAGAGTCTGACTACGCCGCGACAGGTTCACGAACATCGCGTTCACGTTCGACCGCAACCGCGCTTCCTCACCCGCCAACCGCGTGACCAGCAGCACGAGGATGAGCAGGAGCACGATGGCTCCGGCCACGATGATGGCGCTCTGCTGCTCGCTGCTCTCCAGGGTGCGGCTGCGCAGCACGATGTTGTCGGCAGCCTGCTGCTCGACCTTGCGCATGCCGGAGATGGTCTCGGTGATGGCGTCGTACCACGCCTCGCCGTCACGGGTGAGGCCGAGCTGACGGTCCACCAGCGGGAGGTCGGCCGACTGCAGCGTCAGGGCGCGGGCCGCGAGCATCTCGGCGCGGTCGACGGCCTTGCCGCTGACGGTGTCGTCGTAGAGCTGGCGCAGGTCGAGGGGGACCTGTGAGCGGAAGGTGCTCAGCTCGCTGTTCTTCTGGGAGCGCGCGGCGATGAAGGCGTCGAGCTGGCCGTTGCCGAAGGCCCGGGTGGCCAGGGCCGACACGAGCAGCGCGCGCTGGGTGGAGACGTACTGCTTGGCCCTGGACAACGCGCCGAAGCCGGCGACGCCGGCGGACAGCTCCTTGTCGACCGCGCCTCGGTCGATCTTGTCGTTGAGCGCGAGCAGGTCCGAGATGGACCGGTCGTACAGGTCGATGACGGAGTTCGCGTCGAGCGCGGACTCGATCGCGGTCTTGCGCGAGGTGGCGAGCTCGTCGAGGCGGTTCTTGATGCGCAGCGCCTCGGCCGCGTGCGGGCCGCTGCCGGTGGCCAGGGACTCGATGTCGCCCCTGACCTCGACGACGAGCTTGTCGACGCGCTCGTACTGGGCCGAGACGTCCGCGGGGTTGCCGGTGCGGCGGCCCTGGGCGACGTACATGGCGCTCAGGTCGCGCTCGCTCTCCACCTCGTGGGCGAGGGCGGTCAACCCGCTGGCCAGCACCGCGACCTGGTTGACCTGTGCGTACTCGTTCGCGGTCGCGGTGGAGGTGGCGACCCGCAGGCCACCGAGCGTCAGCGCGGCGAGCGTGGGGATGACGACCAGGACCACCAGCTTGGAACGTACCCGCCAGTTGCGCAGCGAGAAGCGGGCCCCAGCTTTCGGGCCTGCGACTTTCGCCTTGCCCGGGGCCGGCGCCGGTGGTTTACGGGCCGCGTTTCGGGGGGCTTCTTCAGTTAAGCCCGAATCCCCGCCCACAGAGGGGACAACACTCTTCACTTGCCTCCGCAACCTCTCCTCGGACGGTCTGGTGCACGAAGATCACGTCATGCGGGTGTTGCAGTGTGACGCCGACGCACCCTTGGGGCGAGAGCTAATTGGAGCACATCAACATGAGATCGGCCAATAGCGCAAAGATCGCAGTCACCGCACAATCCGACATTTGTCCCAAAACACAACACCCGCTTCAGGCTTCCCACGTCAAGAGGTCGGAGCTCCGAATAATCGGACAGACAGACATGTATCGCCTTATATCGGCATATATATCGTTAATTTCCGGTGTAGTGGCTGCGGTGAATAGCACAGCCTGCGCTAGGGTGCCTCCGTCGTTGAACACTCCCGTTCGCACTCACCCCCCTCGGTTCAAAGGAGACCCGCAATGCGGTTCGGTGCATTAGGGCGCACTGCTCTGATTGGGCTTGTCGCCTCCCTCGTCATCACGGGGTGTTCCAGCTCGGGCGAGGAGGCGGGCGGATCGAACGCCTCCTCCGACATGAAGACCGACCTGCTGATCGGCCAATACCCCGGCGCGGACTCCGCACCCCTGTTCATCGCCATGGAACGCGGCTTCTTCAAGGAAGAGGGACTCAACGTCAAGCAGGAGCCCATCCAGGCGCCTCAGGCGGTCCTTCCCAAGCTGTCCAACGGCTCGATGGACATCGTCCTCGGCAGCTACGCGACCATCCTGGTGATCCAGGAGCAGGGCACCGAGAAGTTCAAGTACATCGCCGACTCCTACCAGGGTGCGGCCGGGGCCTTCGGCATCATGGTCAAGAAGGACTCCCCGATCAAGCAGGTCGGCGACCTGAAGGGCAAGAAGATCGGCGTCAACGCCCTCAAGGGCCTCGGCACGCTGACCATGAACCCGCACTTCAAGATCGCCGGCCTGGACCCCGACAAGGACATCGCCTACACCGAGGTCCCCACCACCAACTGGCTCTCGTCCCTCGACAAGGGTGACGTGGACGCCGTGTGGATGACCGACCCGTACGTCAGCGAGGCCAAGAAGACGCTCGGCGCGACCATGCTGCTGGACACGATGTCCGGCCCGACCGACGGTCTGCCGATCACCGGCTGGGCCGCCACGGAGAAGTGGGTCCAGACCAACCCGAAGACGCTGGCCGCCTTCCAGCGGGCCATGGCCAAGGCGCAGAACATCGCCGCCACCGACCGCAGCGCCGTCACCAAGGTCCTGCCGACGTTCACGAAGATCCCGGCGGAGACCGCCGCCACGATCAACCTGGGCGCCTACCCGACCTCACTGAGCGCGCAGCGCATCCAGCGCGTCGCCGACCTCATGCTGGAGTCGAAGATGCTCACGCAGAAGCTGGACGTCAGTTCGATGATTTACTCAGCCTCTCAGGGATGATGGGCACAATCACCGGAACGCGGGGCGAGCGGAGCCCGCTCGCCCGCGCCAAGCTGACCAAGTTCGCCCGTCACGCCACCGGCGTGGCGGGCTTTCTGCTCATCTGGCAGGTCATCGGCATGTCCGGCCTGTTCAAATGGCTTCCTCCGGCGGCGGACACGCTGGTGCGGACCGTCTCGCTCGCCGCCGATCCCGTCTTCCTCGACGACGTGCTGGGGACGATCACCGCCGCGGCCATCGGGCTGCCGCTCGCCGTCCTCGTGGCCGTCCCGATCGGGCTGCTTCTCGGAACGGTCCCGGTGGTGGAGGAGATGACCCGGGTCTTCGTGGAGTTCCTGCGGCCCATCCCCTCCGTGGCGCTGATCCCGCTGGCGCTGTTCTTCTTCTACCCGGAGATCAACGCCAAGGTCGCGCTCATCGTCTTCGCCGCGTCCTGGCCCATCCTGATCAACACCCTGTACGGCGTCCGGGACGTCGATCCGCTGGGCAAGGAGACGCTGCGCTCGTTCGGCTTCGGCCGGGGCGCGGTGATCTGGCGGGTCTCCCTGCCGAGCGCGGCGCCCTTCATCGCGACGGGCGTGCGCCTGGCCGCCTCCATCACGCTCATCCTGGCCGTCAGCGTCGAGTACATCGTGGGCGGTTCGAGCGGGATCGGCAGTTTCCTCATCGAGGCGAGCACGGGCATCGGCGCGGACGCGATGATCGACGTCATCGCGGCCCTGCTGTGGGCCGGCGCGATCGGGCTCGTCGTCAACATCGCTCTCGTGCAGGCGGAGCGACGGCTGTTCAAGTGGCGGACGACGTGATACTCACCATCATCAAACGGTTCTGGCTGGTGCCGGTCATCCTGGGCGGCTGGGAACTGCTGGCGCGGGCCGAGAGCAGCCCGTACCTGCCGGCGCCGAGCCGGATCGTGTCGCGCATGTACGAGATGTGGTTCTCCGGGCCGTTCATCCTCACCGAGGAGGCCATCGAGAACTTCGTGCCGAGCCTGGTCAGGGTGGTCTCCGCCTGGAGCCTGGCGGTGGTCGTGGGCGTGGCGCTCGGCGTCGCGCTCGGCAGGTCCGCCACGCTGGCCGACTACATCTCGCCGCTGATCGAGTTCGGCCGGGCGGTGCCGCCGCCCGCCATGCTCCCGCTCTTCCTCGTGCTCTTCACGATGGGCACGCAGGTGCAGCTCGCGACCATCGTCTTCGGCATCATCTGGCCGATCCTGCTCAACTCCATCGACGGCGCGCGCGGCCTCGACCATCTGAAGATCGAGACGGCCACGGTGTTCGGCGTGCCCGCGCACCTGCGGCTCACCCGGATCATCCTGCCCGCCGCCGCGCCCAAGATCTTCGCCGGGCTGCGGCTGAGCGTCTCGCTGGCGCTGATCCTGATGGTCATCTCGGAGCTGAAGGGCAGCACCGAGGGGATCGGCTACCTCCTCAACCTGGCCAGCAACAACGCCGACATACCGGCCGTCTGGGCCGGCGTCCTGGTGCTCGGCGTGCTGGGCTTCACACTCAACACCCTGTTCCTCATGGTCGAGCGGCGCGTGCTCGCCTGGCACCGCGACGCCTACCGCATCGCTTAGGAGAGTCCCCCCTGTGACCGAGCTGTTGCTGAAGAACGTCAAGGTCGTGACACACGACCGGGACGAGCCCGTCGAGGCGGACATCGCCATCGCCGACGGCCGCGTCGTCCGGGTCGAGCCCGGGCTGCCGGCCACCGGCGAGGTGATCGACGGGGGCGGCAAGCTGGCCTTCCCCGGCGTCGTGGACGCCCACCAGCACTGGGGCATCTACCACCCGCTGCCGGAGGACACCGAGTCCGAGAGCCGGGCCAGCGCCCAGGGCGGTGTGACGACCGCGCTGACGTACATGCGGACCGGGCAGTACTACCTCAACAGGGGCGGCCCTTACGCCGAGTTCTTCCCCGAGGTGCTCAAGCAGGCCGAGGGCCGGGCGTACGTGGACTACGGCTTCCACCTGGCCCCCATGTCCAGCGGGCACATCGACGAGTTGCCGGAGCTGGTCGAGCGGTTCGGCGTGCCGTCGTTCAAGATCTTCATGTTCTACGGCGGGCACGGACTGCACGGGCGCTCCGACGACCAGAGCTCCTTCCTCATGCTGCCCGAGGGCGAGCGCTACGACTACGCGCACTTCGAGTTCGTGATGCGCGGCGTGCAGGCGGCCAGGGAGCGGCTGCCCGAGCTGGCCGAGGAGATCTCGCTGTCGCTGCACTGCGAGACCGCCGAGATCATGACCGCCTACACCAAGCTCGTCGAGGACGCCGGCGAGCTGAGCGGGCTGGCCGCCTACAGCGCCTCCCGCCCGCCGCACTCGGAGGGGCTGGCCGTCTTCATCGCCTCCTACCTCGCCCACGAGACCGGCCTGGCCAACGTCAACCTGCTGCACCTGTCCTCCCGCAAGGCCATGGACGCCGCCGTACGGATGGCGGCGACGTTCCCGCACATCGACTTCCGGCGGGAGGTCACGATCGGCCACCTGCTCGCGGACGTCGACACGGCCAACGGCGTCGGCTCCAAGGTGAACCCGCCGATCCGGCCGCGCGAGGACGTGGAGGCGCTGTGGGAGTACCTGCTCGACGGCACCGTGAGCTGGGTGGTCAGCGACCACGCCTGCTGCCGTGACGAGGTCAAGTTCGGCGAGCCGCGCGAGAACGTCTTCCTGGCGAAGTCCGGTTTCGGCGGGGCCGAGTACCTGCTGCCCGGCCTGGTCACCGAGGGCCGTCGCAGGGGGCTGCCGTACGGCCGGATCGCCGCGCTGACGTCGTGGAACCCGGCGCGGCGCTTCGGCCTGCGCACCAAGGGGACGATCGCCCCCGGCTTCGACGCCGACATCTGCCTGGTGGACCCGGCGCACACCTGGACGGTACGGGCCCAGGACTCGGAGTCGACGCAGGAGTACACGCCGTTCGAGGGCTTCGAGCTGACCGCGCGGGTGACCGACACGTTCGTCCGCGGCCACCGGGTGCTGGAGTCCGGCAAGGTCGTCGGCGCGCCGGTCGGCCGGTACGTGTCGCGCCCCGCCTGATCCCGGCGCTCTTCCCCGGTACCGCCGCGCGGCCCACGCCGCGCGGCGGTTTCGTTCACGGCCGGTCGAAGTCCGCGACCAGGGCGAGCAACTCGCCGACGTCGTCGAGGTCCTCCAGCCGGCCCGCCAGCGCGGCCACGGCGCCGGCGGTGCTCTCCGGCAGCCGGCCCGCCGCGTTGTCGCGGAACTTCAGCGCCAGCTCGTCCGCCGACAGCGGGCGTCCCGGGCCGCCCCGGTTGACCAGCACCTCCTGGCTCCACTCGCGGCCGTCGAGGTCGCGGGCACGCAGCACGGCGGGGAACTGGTGGGGGAAGATCTTCGTCGCGCGCTCGTCCGGCACCACGTCCACCTTGGCCATCAGCTCGCGCCGCAGGGGGTCGCGGGCCAGGTCGTCGGTGAAGTCGGCCAGCCCGACGCCGAGGCCGCCGCCGCCCAGCAGCCCGGCCGCCACCGCGTACGGGCCGCTGAACTGGGCCTGGTAGCCGGTCTCCGGAGCGCGCTTGGCCTCGATCGGCTGCCCGATCGTGCGGATGACGGGAGCCGGGACGCCCAGCGTCAGACGCTCCACGCGGGCGGGGTCGAGCCCCTGCTCGCGCAGCCCGATCGCGGCGTCGATCGCCGCGTGGGTGAAGTGGTTGGCGGGGTAGGGCTTGAAGAAGATGCCGGGGACCGACCAGGCGGAGCCGAGCCCCTCGGTGATCTCGGCGGCGGCGTAGCGGCCGTGCAGGAACGCCTCGAAGAAGCCGAAGCGCCCTTCGAGCACGGTCGGCGGCCCGGTGAACCCGCGCCGTACGAGGTCGGCCGCCGTCACCGCCGAGTGCGCCGCCCACCCGCAGTGCAGCCGCTTGACCGTGCCGCCCGTCCGGTTGCCCTCGATGATGCCGGAGGCGGTGGAGGCGGCCACGCCGAGCACGTCGAGCACGCCGTCGCGGGACTGGCCGAGCAGCAGCGCCGCCGCGACCGCGCCGCCCATGGTGCCGCAGATCGAGGTGGCGTGCTGGCCGTGCTCGAAGAAGGTGGAGTTGCCGGCCTCGGGGTCGTAGCCGGCCATCCCCAGCCGTACGCAGACCTCCAGTCCGACGGCGATCGCCCGGATCGTGTCCCGGCCCGAGGCTCCGGCCAGCTCCGCGGCGGCCAGCGCGGCCGGCACGACCGGGGCGCTGGGGTGCAGCACCGAGGGGAGATGGGTGTCGTCGTAGTCGAGGGAGTGGGCCAGCACGCCGTTGGCGAGGGCGGCCAGCGCGGCGGGCACCCGCGGGCCGCCGCCCACGACCCGGGCCTGCGGGCGTCCGCCCTGGTCGCGTACGTAGTCGAGGATCGCCTGGCTGGTCGGCAGCCGGTGCGCGGCCACGCACAGCCCGACGATGTCCAGGACACGTTTGCGCACGCTGTCCACGACGTCGTCCGGGAGGGTGGCGTAGGTGGTCTCGGCCGCGAAGCCGGCCAGGCGGGCGGCGAGGGTGGGCTCAGCCACGGGTCGCCTCCCGGGCCGGCTCCCGGGCCGCCACCAGCGCGAGCGGGCGCACCGGCGAGCCGGTGGCGCCGACGAACGCCAGCGGCGACAGCACGAAGGTGAACTCGGCGACGCCGTCGCGGGCCAGGCCGTCCAGGTCCATCGCCTCGACGATGAAGATGCCCGACTCCACCAGCAGCACGCGGTGCGCGGGCAGCACGCTGTGCCCCTGGCCGGGCGCCAGGTGCTCGAACGCGATCGTGTCGGCCCCGACGGCGTGCGGCGCGCGGGCGGCCAGCCACCGGGCTCCGGCCTCGCCCACGCCGGGCACGCCCGACTCGGCTCCGGCGTAGACCTCCCGGTCGGGGTCGCCGAAGTGGCGGCCCCACCCGCTGCGGACCAGGACGACGTCGCCGGGGGCGGGCTCGACGCCCTGCCGTCGCACGGCCGCGTCCAGGTCGGCGGGGGTGATCTCGTAGCCGGGCGCGCAACAGTCCAGCCCGAGCGCCGCGGGCACGTCGAGGAGCACGCCGCGGCGCACCATCGGCTCGATCGTGTGCACGCCGTGCTCGGGGTAGCGGCCCGCCACGCACGCCTCGTCCGCGTCGGCCCCGCCGTGCAGCCTGCCGTCCTGGGAGACGTGCGCGAGGGCGTCGATGTGCGTGCCGACGTGGGTGCCCATGAGGATCAGGTCGTTGGCGGCCGACCCCCCGTCGGGACGGACCTTGTCGCCGTGCCGGCGCGGCAGGGTGTGGGTGTAGGCGGGGTGATTGGGCGACTGGGGCATGCCGGCGAACAGCGGCCGGCCCAGGTCGTAGATCGTCACACCGCCGCGTACCACGTCGAGCAGGGGGTCGGTGTTCGCGGTCGTGCTCATGTTCTCCGTCTCTCTCGGACGTCCGTCTTACAGCCGTCCTGTCGTGTAGCGCACCGTGCGCTCCAGGACGTAACCGTCCGGCGGCAGCGACGCCTCCAGCACGGCCCTGGCCTCGGCGCGCGACGGTTCGGGGATGCTCTCCAGCGCGGCCCTGCGGGCGGCCGACCAGAGCCAGTCCCACACCTGGGCGGCCTGGATCGGCACCTCGAAGACCACGTCGGCGCAGGCGGCGTCGCGCAGCCCGCCCGTCTCGAACAGCGCGGTCATCTCCTCGGGACCGCCCAGCTTGTGGGTGAACGGGGCGCTGCCCGCCCCCGTGGTGTACGGCGCGAGCACCCGTTCCACCAGCCCGAGCAGTTCGGCCTCGGCAGGGCTGGACCGTACGAGCAGGCTGGCCGCCAGCCGCCCGCCGGGCTTGAGCAGGCCGGCCATGGAGCGCACGGCGGCGAGCGGGTCCGGCAGGAAGTACAGCATCATCCCGGCCAGCACGATGTCGAAGCGCTGTCCGGGGAGCAGGTCCTCGGCGTGCTCGGCGTCGCCGAGCATGACGGTCGCCTGGCTCAGGCCGTGGCGTTCGATCTGCGCTCCGGCGGCGGCCACCATCCCGGGCGCCAGGTCGAGGCCCACGACGCGGCCGGTGGGGCCGACCGCGTGCGCCGCGGGCACGAGGGAGGCCCCGGTGCCACAGCCGGCGTCGAGGACGTGGTCGCCGGGCCCGGGGTCGGCGCGGCGGACGAGCTCCGCCGCGACGGGCGCGAAGAACGCGACGCCGACCTGCTCGTAGGTGTCCGCCGCGCGGTCGAACACGCCGGCCATGTACTCCTTGGCATTCATCAGATCTCCTCGGGGCGCTAGGGGGTGTACCGATGATCAGATGAGCTCGATGTGAGCCTGCCACGAAAGGCGACCAACCGCCACAAGTGCCTCATTTCCCCCTCTGGTCATCTCGCTACTCTGCGTTACCATCACTTTCACGCATCCTGCCCCGCTCCTGGAAGGACCTCTTGTCCGACCCCGAGAACGTGGCGGACGATGCCGTCACAACCCTGCGCAACGTCCGCGAGGCCGGGCGCGCCTGACCCCTGACTCGCCGGCCTCACTCCGGAAACCGGACTCAGAAAGGCAGTGCCCATGCAACTGACCAGGGTCGTCGTCGCGGGTATGGCAGTGGCGCTGGCGCTCAGCGCCTGCGGCGGCGGCGGAGAGAGCGGGAGCGGTGCCTCTCCAGGAGGGCTGGAGAAGACCGAACTCCTGGTGGGCGTGGTGCCCGTCCCGTCGTCGGCGTCGCTGTTCATCGCCGAGCAGCGCGGCTTCTTCAAGGAGGAAGGGCTGACCGTCAAGACCGAGATCATCCAGGCGCCCACGGCGGTCATGCCGAAGATCGTCAACGGCACCATGGACGCGTTCATGACGAGCTACGTGGCCCTCATGACGATCAACGACTCGGGCGCGGCCAAGCTCAAGCTGTTCCAGCACACGATGGGCGGCGCGCCGGGCATCTCCGGGCTGGTCGTGGCGAAGGACTCGCAGGTCAGGACCATCGCCGACCTCAAGGGCCGGACGGTCGCGGTCAACGTGCTCAAAGCGCTCGGCCAGACGGTGGTCAGCGCCCACGCGCAGGCCGCCGGGCTCAGCCCCGACGACCTCAAGTTCGTCGCCGTGCCCTTCTCCGACCAACTCGGCGCCCTGTCCACCGGCAAGGTGGACGCGGCCTGGCTGGCCGAGCCGTTCCTGAGCGCGGCCAGGAAGTCCGGGGCCACGCAAATCGCCGACACCGTCACCGGCGTCACGGCGGGCGTGCCGATCGACGGCTGGGGCGTCACCGAGCAGTGGCTGGCCGAGCACCCGCGCACGGCCGCGGCGCTGCACCGCGCGCTGGCCAAGGCGCAGCGGATCGCGGCGGACGACCGCAAGGCCGTCGACGCGGTCGTGCCGGCATACACGCAGATCCCGGCGGAGGTGGCGGCGGCGATGGGCGTCGGCTCGTTCACGATGGAGGCCGACCAGGCCAGCGTGCGCAAGCTGGCCGACCTGATGTACGGCTTCGGCTTCCTGAAGAACAAGGTGGACGTGGGCCGGCTCTTCGCGTCGGTCGGCGGATGATCCGCCGGACCCTCCGACGCGGCCCGATCGCCGTCCGGCCCGGGACCGCGCCCGGCGCTCCCCTGGGCGGCGGACCCGGGCGCGGGCTGCTCGGCCTGGCCGGGGTCGCGGGGTTTCTCGTCGTGGCCGAGGCGGCCGGGCGGACCGGGCTGATCCCGGAGTTCCTGCCGTACGTGTCGCACGTGCTGGCCACGGCGGCGGCGCTGCCGCTGGACGCCGGCTTCCGGGCCGACGTGCTGGCCACCCTCGGCCCCTGCCTGCTGGGGCTGGGGATCGCGATCGGGGTGGCCGTGCCCGCCGGGCTGCTGTTCGGGACGGTCCCGTTCATGGAACGCTCGGCCCGGCCGCTGGTGGAGTTCCTGCGGCCGATCCCGTCGGTGGCGCTGATCCCCCTGGCGGTCTTCCTGTTCCCCGACGGGAACGACGCGAAGACGGCGCTCGTCGTCTACACCTGCTCGTGGCCGCTGCTCATCAACACGCTGTACGGCCTGGCCGACGTCGATCCGCTCGCCAAGGACACGCTGCGCGGCTTCGGGTTCGGCCCGCTGGCGGTGGCGCTGCGGGTGAGCCTGCCGAGCGCGGCCCCGTTCATCGCCACCGGCGTGCGGATCGCGGTGTCGGTCACCCTGATCGTGGCCGTGAGCGTGGAACTGCTGGCTCCCGGCGGGGGCGGGATCGGGGCGTTCCAGTCGCTGGCGGGCAGCGCCAACCGGCTCGACCGGGTGCTGGCGGCCACGGTGTGGGCGGGGCTGCTCGGGCTGGGGGCCAACCTGCTGTTCAGCGCCGCCGAACGACGGCTGTTCCGATGGCACCACACGCGGACGGGGGCGCGGGCGTGAACGTCGTGCGGCGGATGGCGTGGTACTGGCTGCTGCCGGTGGCGGTGGCGATCTGGGAGTTGGCCACGCGCTCGGCGGCGGCCACGTACTTCCCGCCGCCGTCGCTGATCGTGGGCCGGCTGCGCGAGATGTGGTTCTCGGGGCCGCCGTCGCGGGGCTTCCTCACCGAGGAGGCGGTGGCGGACCTGCTGCCCAGCCTGGCCCGGCTGTTCACCGGGTGGGCGGTCGCGTGCGCGGCGGGGGTGCTGTTCGGGGTCGCGCTGGGGCGCTCGTACCGGCTGGCGGGGCTGGTGGAGCCGCTGCTGCACTTCGGCCGCTCGGTTCCGCCGGCCGCGCTGCTGCCGGTGTTCCTGGTGCTGTTCAAGGTCGGCACGCCGATGCAGCTCGCCTCCATCGTGTACGGCGTCGTCTGGCCCGTGCTGATCAACTCGATGGACGGGGCCAGGCACGTGGACCGCGGGTACCTCGAGACCGGCGCCGTCTACCGGTTCAGCGCCTGGCAGCGGCTGACCAGGGTCGTCCTGCCCGCCGCCGCGCCGAAGATCTTCGCGGGGCTGCGGCTGAGCGTGTCGCTGGCGTTGATCATGATGGTCATCTCCGAGCTGGTGGGCAGCAGCGAGGGCATCGGGCACCGCCTGCTGGAGGCGCAGAGCCAGTTCGACATCCCGGCCATGTGGGCGGGGATCGTGCTGCTCGGCCTGCTGGGGATCGGGCTCAACGCGGCCTTCCTGGGGGTGGAGCGGCTGGTGCTGGGCTGGCACCGCGGCGCACGCGCCTGACCCGCCACCCCGGGTGGTGCTGGGCCGGCACCAGGGCGTGCGCCTGACCCACTGCCCCTCCCCCGGAGGTGTCAGCCGTGCAGGCGGGCGATGGCCTCGGCCTGTCGTGCCAGCGACCGGGCACGGTCGGGCCCGCCGGTCTCCGGCCGTTCGACGTCGTGCCGGGCGTACTCGGCGGCCCACAACCCGGTCTTGACCCGGCTGAGCAGGTTGGCCATGCCGGGCCGCCGCCGGGCGCGGCGCAGGGCGGCGAGGTCCAGTTCTGCGGCGGCGACCAGGCTCTCGCCCGGCCCGGCCTGGGCCAGCGCCCGTCCCTCGTGGTCGATCAGCTCCGAACCGCCGTTGGTGGAGTCGCCGGGGATCGCGATGCCGCGCAGGCCGCCGCTGTTGGCCGAGACCACATGGACGAGGTTCTCCACCGCCCGCGCCCGGCGCGCGACGGCCTTCGGGGTGAGCGCCGGGGACGACGCCTCGGAGGTGGGGTTGCACAACACCTCCGCGCCGCGCAACGCCAGCGCCCGGGCCAGCTCCGGCATGAGGATCTCCTCGGAGGCGACCACCGCGAGGTTGCCGATCTCGGTACGGGCCACCGGCAGCACGCCGTCGATGCCGTAGATGTCCAGGTAGCGTTCCCACACGTCGTACGGGGTGGGCGAGAACAGTGAGTGCAGCCGCCGGTAGCGCAGCACGGCCCGCCCCTCCGGGGAGAGGATCACCGTCGCCTGGAAGTACAGGTCGGGGAAGTGCTCGTCCCGCTCGTACGCGTTGACGCACAGGAACACGTCGTGGTCGGCGGCGACGGCGGCCAGCGCGCGGTACTCGGGGCCGTCGGGTTCGAGTGCGGCCCGGTCCCGCCACCCGGCCGGGCTGTCGCCCGCCGGGAAGCCGGTCAGCACGTACTCGGGCAGCACGACCAGGCGCAGTTCCGGCCCGAGCCACGCCTTCGAGCCCGCCACCTGTGTGGCGACGCGCTCCACGGCGGCCCGGATCCCGTCCCCGACGCGGGTCTCCATCTGCAGGGCGAGCGCGGTGTAGGCGGTCATCTCAGCCTGCCCGGCGTTCGTCGATGAGGGTCCTGCGCACGCAGACGCCGTCCTGGAGCCACTGCCACACGCGGCTGCGCGAGCGGCCGTCCTCGCTGAGCACGATGATCTCGAACATGCGGACGTCCTGCCCCTTGAAGCGCCAGGTCAGGTAGATCGTGCTGTCGTCCAGCTCCCAGAACACGCCTTCGATCCGCTCGGTGTCGAACCCGCACCGCCCGTCGCCGAGGTAGACGCCGGGGAACTCGTGCACCTCGCTCCGCCCGTCGTCCCAGGTGTAGCGGTTGGTCTGGTGGTAGGTGTCGCCCGAGATGGCGCAGGTCATCCGGACCCGGTGCCGGTCGAGCAGGTGGCCGTCGCGGCCGAGGTGGAGGTAGTCGCCCTCCCACTCGCCCTCGTGCCGGGCCAGCAGCGGCATCCGCTCGCGCAGTCCCATCGCGGGCTACTCCTTCGTGCTGTGCCACCACGGGTCGGCGGCGTCGGATCGGTTGATGAGGAAGGCCCTGCGGCGCAGGAACCGGCTGATGGATGCCGGGCCCATGCGGGAGCCGCCGAGCCCGGACAGGCGGAAGGAGTGTTTCTCGCCCTCGTGCACGAGCGCGGTCAGCGCGGCGTCGTTGACGCTGACCGCGCCGACCTGGAGCCGGGCCGCCACCGCGCGGGCCTGCGCCTCGGTGGCGGCGAAGACGGCCGCCGACAGCCCGTACGGCGAGTCGTTGGCCAGCGCGACCGCCTCGTCCGGCCCCGGCACCGCCATGACCGGCAGCACCGGGCCGAACGTCTCCTCCGTCATGACCAGCATCGTGTGATCGGCGCCGGACAGCACGGTCGGACGGCACCAGTGGCCGCCGCCGTGCCGTTCGATGCGCCCGCCGGTGTGCACGGTCGCGCCCTTGGCCACGGCGTCGGCGAGGTGGGCGGCGATCACGTCCGGCAGGCCCGGCTCGATGAGCGGGCCGATCGGGCCGCCCTCGCAGGTCAGGCCCACCTGCCCGGCCCTGGTCACGAGGCGGTCGAGGAAGTCGTCGTGGACCTCGCGGGCGACGTAGACGCGTTCGACGGACTGGCAGGACTGGCCGGCGTTCGCGGTGCCGCCCCACAGGACGGCCGCCGCGGCGCGGTCGAGGTCGGCCCCGGCCAGCACGATCGCCGGGTCCTTGCCGCCCAGTTCCAGGAACGCCGGCACGAACGCGCGGGCCGCCGCCTGCGCCACCCGCCGCCC
>NZ_SSXE01000238.1 GCF_021699195.1 Nonomuraea sp. MG754425
GCCCTCACCCGCACTCGACGCCCTCACCACCCGCGAGGCCGAGGTGCTCAAGCTGGTCGGCCACGCGCTGTCCAACGCCGAGATCGCCACCCTCCTGTGTGTCAGCGAGGCCACCGTCAAGACCCACCTGCACCGGGCCATGGCCAAGCTCAACCTCGCCAGCCGCGCCCAGGTCGTGGCCCTCGCCTACGAGTCGGGCCTCGTCGTCCCCGGTCAGGAGGCCCCGTCCCCCGCCTGACCGGCCGCGGACCTGCAGAACCACCGCCCGGCCGACGGCAGCAGAAGCAGGACGATCACGACCCAGTCGAGCACCGACCTGCTGAACACCGCGCCCGCCGTCACGGTGGAGTAGAGGGCGAGATCGAGGACGACGAGGCCGATCCACAGCAGGTGCGCGCCGATGATCGCCCACCGCAGGTAGGTCCGCCGGCTCGACCACCGGCTCAACAGCCACCCGTTCAGGGCGGGCATCGCCGCGCCGTAGACCAGAACGAGCAGTACGAGCCAGTCGAAACTGGCGAAGAACGAGCCCACCGTGATCGCCAGCCCCACCAACCCGAAGGCCACTTCGAGGGTGATGACGAACTGAGCCGCCTTGATCGTCCGCGGCATCACAGCCACCTCAACGCCGCTGTTCCCCGTCACACCCACATTCTGCGCAATTCCACCCCTCAACCGGCAGACCCGCTTTCAGCGGACGATGCCCCGGCGACGCGTCGGAGATCCTCGATGCCGTTGCGCGGAGTCGTCGTTCGGGATGTACGTTGATTCGTTCAACCGGCTGTGAGCCATCTTGGTCCACGCCGACCCGCAGCGAATCCCTGGCCGGGCTCGGTCCGGCCACGCTCATCCGCCGCTGCGCCGACCCGCCCGAATCCGAAACGGACGACATTCACCCCGCCGCCACCGGCGTGCCGCACACCCTCGCCTGGTTGGCTTGGATGGACGTCATGTGCGCTCTTCCTCGCCCGAACCCTCAGTACGGCACCCGCAGTTCCGGAATGATCCTGACGTTCTTCGGCACCATCTGGTGGCTCGTCGGCTCCGTCGTCCTGGACGGCTCCGCCCGTACCACCGCCCTCGTCGCCGGAGCCGTCCTCGCCGCGACCCTGCTCGTCCTCGCTGCCCGCCGCCTCGACGGAACCGGCGGGCGCGAGGCGTACGAACGCAGCGCGCGCATCTTCAAGTGGAGTAACGTCGGCCAGGGAGTGGGGATCGCGGTCGTCATCGCGGTCGGGAACATCACCGGCGGGTACAACTGGATACCGGCACTCATCGCGATCGTGGTCGGCGTGCACTTCTTCCCGCTGGCGCGACCGTTCGGCCGCCTCGAGTACCGCTGGACCGGCAGCCTGCTCATCGTCGTCGGCGTGGCCGGCTGCGTCATGGCGCTCTCCGGGGCCTCGGAGTCCGGGGTCCAAACCGTGGCCGGTCTGGGCTCCGCCACCGTCCTGTGGGCCACGACGGCGTGGTACCTCGTCTCCGGCGTCCCTGACAGATCCACGCCGCGACAGCGAAGCGCCGACACAGGTTCCTGATAGGTGTCACGGCCGCGATCGCTTCGATCCCGCAGCGGCCAGTCCTTGTCGTGGTCGACCACGGCTGTCAGGCCACGCTCGGCCAGGGCAATGATGTCGGGCTCGCCGATGTCCAGGCCGGTGGCCCCGCTGAGCATCTCCGCGCATCCGGGTGGCCCGGCAAGGACGCTCGGGCGGCCGGGCTGAGGCACCTCGGCCAGGCATGCCGACAACCCGGCACGTCGAAGAGCTCAAGCCCTTGGGCGCCTTATAGGGGCACGGCGTCCTTCACAGTTGGCCGCGGCGACTCCCGCTCACCACGAACGCGGTCCTCTTCGGGGATGACCCCGATCGCGACCTCCGGAGGATCTCGTCGAGACCTGACGACGACGTCCAGGGCACCCCCACGGTGGCAGATTGGCGGAACCGTAGAAGCAATCCACCAAGGGAGCGGCGACGTGACCGATAAGAAGCTGTGGGGACGACGTGGAATCGCCGGACTGGCTGCCACGCTTGCGTTGATCATCGGAACGGCGACGGCGTCCTTCGCCGGAACCGCGCCTGCCGACCCTGGGCCCCGGCTGGTCGGATCCGCGGGCGGCAAACTGACCAAGTCGTTCGGGCCTTGGGCCGGGGACCCGGTGAAGTTCCAGATCGAGGCCCGTGGCGGACCCGGCACCACGAAGGGGAATTTCAAGGTGTTCCACGGGAACGGCAGGACCGGTGGCGTCGTCGCCGAGTTCGAGGGGAAGATCACCTGTCTGCTGGTGGGCGGTGCGGTCGCCGTCGCCACCGGCGTCATCACCCGTGGTTACGCGAACCTTACGAATGAGAAGAACGCCGACGTCACCGGCCAGAAGGTCTCGTTCACCGTGCACGACAACGGCCGTTCCGACAGGCTCTACTGGATGTGGGGGTTCATGAACGCGCCGATCAACGATTGCCAGGGCACGGCACCGATTCTCAAGACGAGCCACGGGAACTTCAAGGTCCATGACTGAAAGGGCAGGCGATCTGGCGCACGTCGAGCGAGACCGCGCGCCCTGCATCCGCGCGGAGGCGCTACGGTCTCACCGATTCCCGATGTGTTCCCACAGCGGCGGGATCTTTAAAGGTTCAGGTCAGAGCATTATCGCGGAGGGACGGTAAAACCGTCGGCTCAGCCTACGCAGTTCGGATCGTGCACCTGCCACCAGCGGTAACAGCAGCTCAGAGGCCCTGCGGGGCCTCTCCTGCGTTTCGGGGGGTATGCAGCCGGACGCCGCCGTGAGCGGCCTGTTGTCGCAGGTCCCGGAATATGTCCAGCATGGATCATGGAGTGTTTCCCCTGGTCGGCGGCGAAGAAGGCGGCGGCGCGGGTCAGGAAGGCGACGCGGGTGACGCCCTTTTCATCGGCCAGGATCTCCACGTAGGCCAGGCGGGTGTGGTCGTCGATGGCGGTGTGCAGGTCGTCGTAGCCGCGGCCGCGAGCAGCTTGGCTGCGGCCGTGGGCGCGGTGGCCGCCGCCGTCGGGGATGCGGCCGAGCTTCTTGACGTCCAGGTGGATCATGTCGCCGGATGCGGGATGTTCGTAGCGGCGGGAGCTCTTGGGTGGGCACTCTTGCGGTGGGCGCGGATCGGTGTGCCGGTGAGCGAGTCACAGGCGGCCAGGGCGGGCACGTCGTGGCGGCGCAGGATGCGGGGACGGTCCGGGCCGGTACTCCGGTCGCTCGGGCGATGTGGTCCGGTCCGGCTCGCAACTGGGCGCGGGCGGCCAGGACTTGTCGTTCGGTCTGTGCCGGGGCACGGCGTGGGCGGGAGCGTCACCCGCTGCGCCGCTCCGTCAGCGCATACATCTTCACCACCGGCTGGGGAGACCCGGCCATCACCCTGCGCGTCTACGCCCACGTCATCCATGAACAGGCCGCCATGGCCGCAGACATCTTCGCCACGGCCGTCAGGATCGCGACATTGTCCTGACAAACACGAAGCCCCTGAACCGGAAACACCAGTTCAGGGGCTACTTGCTGCAGAGCCGACGAGGGGAATGGAACCACTGACCTTCTGTTTACAAGGCCCCCAAACGATCTTCACGATGGTTCAGACCCGTTCGCCGCGCCGGTCGCCAGACATGCGGCTGTTCAGGTACGTTCACCTCAGCTCATGATCGTCTAATCGGGCGGCTCCCAGAAATCCAACTACACGGGCCCCATTCCCAGGACGGAATAGAAGGCATCTGCCCCTGGCGGCTGGGCTCAGTGGATACGCTCCAGAAGCCAGGCGATCAGAGCGCGGGTAACGCCAGCGATCACGGCGCTGATAGTGATACGGACGATCTCCCCCTCTTCGGACGGCTTGCGGACGCGCTTGCTCATGCTGCCTCCATACTGATGATCTCCGGTGTGAACACGGGGCCTTGCAGCCCCACGGAGTCAGTAAGGCAGAAGCAGCACTAAGGATCATGGGCCAACATCGCGGGGTTCTAAGATGAGGTTCATGGTCAGAGTCAAGCCGAGTGCTGCAGATACCGAGCTACTTGATCGCTTACGGGAACTGGGCTTTGTCGTTAGCAGTGCGCAGCTTGAACGATGGCGGCATGTTGGTGTACTGCCCCCCAATAAACGTATTTATCTGGGCCGAGGCAAGGGTTCCGCGTCTGAATACGTCGGAGACTCATTGGAAATCGCAGAAGCGATGGCGGTGACGACTCGGCGGGGACGTTCCGTACATGAAGCGATCCTCCGGATCTTCACTGTCGATCCGAGGCATAATGATCTGTTGGAGGAAGGACTCCAAATTCCAGAACGAGCAATTCATTCTTCGCTAGAATGGTTTATTCGAGAGGGAGATCAGACGCTCGATCGACGAATCGAGCGCAGAATTCGGCGTTCGATGGCATCTCCTGATGACGCGGCAGAGATCGCGCGGAGGCTGACAGCGACGCATTATCGCGATCTATTCCGTCATCCGCCTCCCACATCGAAGCTTAGAAGCAAGGTTTGGGCGCCTCCCGAACCTCACAACATAAACGAAGAGGCGTCTCGGCTGTCGATCAGGTTCGCTGGCGACGATGAGCCCGGAGCGGATTTGATCGCCGAATTGATTGTATCTGCACTTCCCGAGCACATACTGGATTCTACGGGTGGCCGATTCGCGGCAAAAGAAAGGCTTGCATCCCTGCTTGCAGAGCGAGAGACCGCAGATCAGCCGCCGATCAAGTTGCCAATGCTGCAGACTATGGATGTGACACTTCGATTCCTATCCGAGGTTGACATCAAGCGGATTCGCGATGCCAGAGACAAGTTGGCATGTGTATCCGAGATGGGGAATTTGTACATACATGCCGGGGGGTCGGATGCCGCAAAAGAGATGTCAGACCGCATGCTGAATGCTACGACCGAGTCAATCGATGCGAACTTTCTCTTTCATATAGCGCTTCCCATTGCAAGCACTCTTGCCCAGGATGCGTGGCACAGGATGGCATCGCTGATCATCATGCTCTTAACTGAATCCGACCGAAGTATCCTGAGCGCCCTTGATTCGCTTGCTTTTGCTGCCATGCCGCACCGATTTGCTCTGAATCAAGAATTCTAGGACGTCAACAGCCGTCCTCGGCAACACCTCTATCCGCATAATCAAAACTTGCGCCGCCAGCGTCGCCCATTTCCGATTGGACTGGGTTTCTGTTTCCCGACCCGCGCCAGTGGGCTCCTTCTGGCGAGGTGTCGGCGACGCTGATCTCGATGGCACGTGTTCAGAACATGCTCCGGTATACGGCGAGTACCGCGTAAACAGGTGGGCCAGGGCTGAGGAACGAAGCCCTGGCCCTTCGATCGCCCGCAACCACATGCGGTGACAGGCCATGCAGGGGCGATCGTGAGGGCTGTAGCTGTGCGGCGGCGCGGCAACCCCGGCCGGAGCGTTGGGTCAGGGCGGCGGGGCCGGCGTGCGGTGGCCGGCCCGGTGTCCCGCCGCCGTCCGGGACCGGCCCCCAGGCCGCACGCCCGGACGGCGGATGGGCGGATGGCCGGGGTACAGCGGCGCGCCGCGCCGCCGCTTGATACCTAAGAGATCAATTCGGCAGGTTTTTGAGGGCGAGTGCCCAGGGGTAGCTGTCGTTGCGTTCCCCGCCAGAGTTGGGTGGGTGTGGCTCGAACTGGCCGGGGCCGAGCAGAATGTGCACGCCTTCGGCTCGGAGTTGCTTGACGCTGTGCTGGAACGGGGCGCGTGCGGCCAGGGCGCTGTTGACGAAGGGGAGGATGACGACGGGGATGCCGAGGCCGGGGGCTTCGGAGAGTACTCCGAGGGCGTAGGTGTCGGTGATGCCTTGGGCGAACTTGTTGATCGTGTTGTAGGTCGCGGGGGCGATGATGATGGCGTCTGCTCGGGGGGGTCGGGGTTCGTGGGGTTTGCGGTATTGGCTGCGAACGGGGCGGCCGGTCTGCTTCTCCAGCGCGGAGGCGTCGATGAAGTCGAGTGCTGATGGGGTGGCGATGATCTGGACGCTCCAGCCGGCCTCTTGGGCGAGGGTGACGAGGCGGCCGACGTGGGGGGCTGGTCCTGCGGCGCAGACGATGATGGAGAGGACCTTGCCGGGCTGGGTCACGCGATGACTCCCAGGGTGGCTGCGTACTCGCGGGCTTCACGGCGGACGCTGATCGGGGCGGTTGCCAGGATGTCACGTACCAGCCGGAGGGCTGTGGGGCGGCCGGTGATTTCCTCGGGGGCGATCTCGCCTGCGGCGCGCAGGATGTTCAGGGCCTTGTCGTGGTGGTTCCACATGAGGAAGGCGCGGGAGGTGTCGAGCAGGAGCGTGGCTTTGCGTTCGTTGATGGGGAGTCGGTCCAGCTCGACCTGGCGGGCATAGTCGATCGCGGTGCCTGCGTCGCCGAACCGCAGGGCGACGTTGACCCAGTGACACAGGACGTTGTTCGGGCCGAACGCGGTCCACATGTGGTTGCCGTCGTGGCCGAGCCGGATACCGGCCTGGGCGGCCTCGTCGAGGAGTTCGGTGGTGTTGTGGCGACTTCCCGTATCAGCGGCGGCGATTGCTCCCCGGAGCAGCAGAGACCCGTAGATCGACAGGTCCTCCGGAGAAGGCGTGGAGAGGTCAGCGGCCATGCGTTCGGCCGCGCCGCGGGCCGCATCGGTGGCGGCGTGGTGGTGTCCCCCGTCCATCAGGGCGTGGGTGATGATGCGGGAGCTTGAGCCGATCATGAGAGGGCTTTGGCTGGCGTGTGCGGCTTGGACGCTACGGTCGGCTGCGAGCCAGGCCAAGCCCTTGTCCTCCTGCTTGAGCAGGATGGAGGCGGTCACGTGGTACGCCTCAGCGGACAGGGCTTGCGCTCGTAGGCGGTCGTCGCCGTCCAGGAAGGCGCAGGCATTACGGAGCTTGCTCAGGAGAGCGGGGAGCTTGGCGATTACCTCGGTGTATCGGCACGCCTGGTAGTTGCGCTTGGCGGTGGCGACCGTCTGTACAAGAGTTCCGAGGTCAATAGATCTGTCGGCGGGAGGGGAGTAGTCGACGATGACGGCGGCAATCTTCTCGATGCCGAGGTCTCCCCCCTGGACCGGCTGGCCGAGCACGGCGCTGAAGAGAGCCGCTCCGGTCAGACCAACGAATTCGCGGCGTCGCACGTCTTTATCGTCCTCTACGAGTCCGGTACGAGTCACGGCGAGTGGTGCATGTGCCATGATATCGCCCGCTATGGAGGCGTTTCCGGTAGCGCGAGTGCGTCTGGTGGGGATGAAACCCAGGTCTTCCGGGTCGAGGTGGGTGACTTCGGTCAACGCCAGCCGGTACGGCTCTCGCGGCCACGCGACCTCGCCCGCCTCCCATCGACGTATGCGCTCCTCGTCGCAGGCCAGCTTGTATCTGATGCCGCTTCTACTGAGATTGACCATTTTCGCCATTTCGGCCCGGGTCAAATCAGCCCTCTCACGCCACTTCCGAAGGCGAATATTCATCTCCTTTTCGGACATATCAAGCCTTCTTTCAAGTCGGAGTGGCTAAAGGGGGTTACTGGGGGGCCTAGAAAGGGAGTCCCCACATTCTTCTTTGCCGGTGGACTTGCCATCAAGCAACAAGGTAAGCGGGCTTCCGCCGTAGGGAGTACCGGAGACGACTCGCGAAGAGATGGCGACGGTGACCCGGCCAGATGCGAACTGCGAGACAGCACCCTGCCCAGCGTGTCGGGGACGCGGTAACAAGCTCAAAGGCTCGCGCCGCGCCCTCCTGATCCGCACTGACAGGGAGGGAGCGGAAGAGATCGAGGAGCGGGAGCGTCTCGACCGACTCGGAGGCGGCCAGGCCGAAGGGAACGGGAAAATGAATGCGATCAAGATGGCGGCGTTGAACGGCTTCCCGCAGGACCAGGGCGAGGGTGACATGCTCGTCCGGCTGCGCGACCAGCTCACCCGCCTCGGCGTCAACGCCGAACTGCGGGACAACAACACCGCGCTGATGGTGCACAAGCCGGAGCCGGGTCTGCCGGTGTGGGTGTTCGTCGGGTTCGGCGGAGCCTACTACTCCTGGCAGAGCGCGGAACAGCGGCACCCGACCGGCGATCCGGAGGGCGCGGCGAAGCTCCTGGCTGAGTCCATCGCCAGGTGATGGCCGGCGCGGCGGGACGAGTGCGCTTCCTTCCGGAGGCGCTAGGAATCGCCGCCTCGTCTCGTCGCGCCTGTTCCGGCAGGCAGTTGCAGTGGTGGCCCCCGCGGCGACCTTCCCCGCCCGGTTGCTGTGCTGCCTGCCGGCTTTCTCTATAGGACTTCGGCTTGCGTCAACGACGTGGACAGGCCGCGACTCGCCGGATACTCTCAAACTTGGTATAACAACCTGTCGGCTGTTGGATGGTCATGATGTCGCTTGAGTCCGTACCTCCGAAGTATGCGCAGCTTGTGGCGACTTTGCAGCGGCGCATCGAGTCGGGGGACTACCCTCCAGGCACGCTGCTGCCCAGCGAGAACCAGCTCATCCAGGAGTTCAGCGTCTCCCGTCCCACTGTGGTGGCCGCCCTGCGGGTGCTGCGTGAGCAGGGGTGGATCGAGTCCCAGCAGGGCAAGGGGCGCTTCGTGCGCGGACGTCCGGCCATGGCCTCCGTCGAGCAGAAGCGGCCCGGACAGGCGCATCTGACCAAGCCCGAGACCGACACCGCGGGCGAGGTTGTCGAAGTGGGCGCGGTGGCCGCGCCGAACCGGGTTGGTGTGCTGCTCGACGTGCAGCCCAAGAGCAAGGTGTTCGTCCGCCGGCGGCTCATCGCGCGCGATGGCGAGCCGACCGAGTTGGTGTCGCTCTGGTTGCTGTTGGAGCTTTCCGAGGGTACGGATCTCACCAGCGGTGAGCCGTTGCGGCAGGGCTTCCGGGAGCATCTTCAGGCGCGCAAGGGCATCCGGTTCGATCACATCGTGGAGCAGATCACCGCGCGTATGCCCTCGACCGACGAGGCCAAGCAACTGGGCATGCCCAAGAACACTCCGCTCATGGCGGTCTTCGGCGCGGTCCGCGACGCCTCCGGCCGACCTTTGGCCGTCGTAGAGGTTCTGCTGCCCGCTGATCGTCACGAGTTGGAAGACGCCTACCCGATCAGGTGATCAGACTGCCGTCTATGCGCAGCGGAAATCCCAGTCGCTGGCGCTGAGGTCGCTAAACTTCACAACGACGGCTCTACCGTCTTTGGCGTCCTCGCCCCATTCCAGATGGACATTGGCCTCGTCATCCACTCCGGCAATTGCGGCCCTGCGATAGTAGGCACCGAGTTCCCCCGCCGACAGACCGGTACTGAGGAGCAGTCGGATCTCGTAGCGGCAGTAGTCGCCATTTCCACTGCCGTTCTTGTCGAACTCGGCTTCGCTGTCGCCGGCGCTCCGTGTTTCAGGAGGCAGCGGGATGTCCAGCACTCGCTCATGAAAGTCGTCGAGCCGGGCATCGTCGCGCCACACCGGCATCATGATCAGCAGGAACAGCCCGACCAGCGGGGCGATCACGACCACGGCCAAGCAGCCCCACAGGATTCGCACCAGTTCCTCCTCGGATGTCGGGCCATCGGCTTGGGCGACTGTCTATCGCATGGGTGACACGCCCGTCACCTCACATCTAGTCACTTGACCTACCAAGCTACAGAGGTCTAACTACTTGAAAGGTCGAGTGCCTGTCATCCAAGAGAGGAACCGACGTTATGGCTCTGCAAGGCCCCATCCCCGTCACCTTGGCCATGGTCTTCCCACACGGCTGCTACATCGTCGGCGAGGTCGAGCCCGTCAAGGACTTCGACGCCTCCGCCGGCGGCCGGTTCGTGCAGGCCCGCGACAAGCAGACCGCTGAGCTGGTCTGGCAGGTCGCGGTCATGGACGGTGACCCGACCCTCAAGCCCGCCCAGAAGACGGTGGCGGTCAAGATCCTGGCCCCGGTTCAGCCGGTGCCTCCTCAGCCGATGCCGGGGCTGCCGTTCACGCCGGTCGAGTTCGACGGCATGTCTGTCACCCCGTACGTCAACGCCGCCGGACGCCTCGCGACCCGAACGCCGCTACCAAAACGCGCATCGTGATCAGCGAGCTCAAGACCAGGCGATCACGCCGTACCCTCTGCCTCACTCTCGAACTGGTCGAAGTGATCAAGCGCCACAAGGCCGCTCACAACAAGGAACGCCTCAAGGCGGGCGGAGACTGGACGGAACACGGCCTGATGTTCCCGACAGCTTTCGGCAACCCGTCTGACCCGGACACGTTCTCGCACCTGTTCTCCCGTCTGGCCAAGAAGGCGGGCCTCGGCCACTGGCACCCGCACGAGCTTCGTCACTCCGGCACATCCCTCATGCTCGCCCAGAGCACCCCGCTCCACGTCGTGTCCGAGGTCCTCGGCCACGCCAGCATCGCCATCACCAAAGACGTCTATGGTCACCTACTCGAAGGCGACCGGCGCGCGGCAACGGAGGCCATCTCCAGCGCTCTTCTGGGGAAACAGCCCCCAGTGGCTCCCGAAGACGCCGAAGACACAGGTTGAAGATCCGAAAGCAGAAGGCCCCTGGCGGCGTAACGCCTGCTCAGGGGCCTTTCACTTGCAGAGCCGACGAGGGGAATCGAACCCCTGACCTTCTGTTTACAAGACAGATGCTCTGCCGATTGAGCTACGTCGGCACGGCCTATCAGTGTAGACGCTGGCGACGCCTGTGACGAGCAACCTCATACAGCGCCACCCCGGCCGCCACCCCCGCGTTGAGCGACTCGGCCGCCGCCGCCATCGGAATGCGGGCCACCACGTCGCACTGCTCGCGTACGAGCCGCGACAGCCCCTTGCCCTCCGAGCCCACCACGACCACCAGCGGCTCGGCCAGCAGGTCGACGTCGCCGATGTCGCTCTGGCCGGCTCCGTCGAGGCCGACGACGAAGAGGCCGGCCTCGCGGTATTCGCGCAGGGCGGCCGTCAGGTTGGCGGCGCGGGCCACGCGCAGGCTGGCGAGGGTGCCGGCGGAGGTCTTCCACGCCCCGCCCGTGACGCCGGCCGAGCGGCGGGACGGGATGAGCAGCCCGTGCGAGCCGAAGGCGGTGGCGGAGCGGGCGATGGCGCCGAGGTTGCGCGGGTCGGTGACCGAGTCGAGGGCGACGATCAGCGGCGCCTCGGCGGCGTCCTGGGCCAGTTCGACGAGCTCCGACGGGTGCGCGTAGTCGTAGGCCGGGATCTGCAGCGCGATGCCCTGGTGCACGCCGCCCTCGGTGAGGCGGTCGAGCTTGTCGCGGGTGACCTCGAGCAGGGCGATGCCGCGCTCGGCCGCGATCTTGATGGCGTCGCGTACGCGGTCGTCGTTGTCCAGGCGCTGGGCGATGTAGAGGGCGCCGGCCGGCACTCCGGCCTGCAGGGCCTCCAGCACCGGGTTGCGCCCGCCGATGTGCTCCGGAGCGTCTTCCGAGCGGCGCTGCGGCCGCGCGGACGCGTCGCGGCGGGTGCCGCCGCGCTCCTCGCGGGCGACACGCTCGGCGCGAGCCTTGTCCTTGTACCAGTGGCGCATCTCGGCGGGCGGGGTCGAGCCCCGGCCCTCGAGTGACCGGCGGCCCTGCCCTCCGGTGCCTTTGGACGGGCCCTTTTTCTTCGCGGGCCTGCCCGAAGCCCTACCGCCTGCTGCCATGCATCAAGGGTACTCGGGCCGTCGGCCGACTACGTCCACATCGCCTGTCACCACAAAAGCGGATGAATTCCACAAATTCTCCATCAAGTCCGCCTCCGCGCCGACGAACCACTTGAGACTCAGTGGCTCAGCTCCCAGCGGGCCCCGTGCGGCGTGTCCTCCACGGTGATGCCGGCCGCGGCGAGTTGGTCCCTGATCGCGTCGGACGCCGCGTAGTCCTTACGCTCCCTGGCCGCCTTGCGCTGCTCCAGCGCCACCGCCACCAGCGCGTCCACGACGGGCGTGAGGTCGGAGCCGGCGCCCCGCCACTGCGGCGAGCGCGGGTCGAGGCCCAGGACGTCGAGCATGTTCTGGGTCTCGGCCAGCAGCCGCGCCACGGCCTCCTTGTCGCCGCGCGCCAGCGCCACGTTGCCCTCGCGCACCACCTCGTGCACGACCGCGAGCGCCTGGGGAGTGCCGAGGTCGTCGTCGAGCGCGTCCGCGAACGCCTGCGGCAGCGGCGCGTCGGCGTCGACGTCGTGGATGACCTCGGCGGCCCGCGTCACGAAGCCCTCGATCCGCTGGTACGCCGCCGCGGCCTCCAGCAGCGCCTCCTCGGAGTACTCGATGGAGGAGCGGTAGTGCGGCGCCGCCAGGTAGTAGCGCAGCTCCACGGGCCGGACCTGCTGCACCATCTCGGGGATCAGCAGCGAGTTGCCGAGCGACTTGCTCATCTTCTCGGCGCCGATCTTGAGCATGCCGTTGTGCATCCAGTAGCGGGCGAACCCGTCGCCGGCCGCCTGCGACTGCGCGATCTCGTTCTCGTGGTGCGGGAAGATCAGGTCGATGCCGCCGCCGTGGATGTCGAACGTCGGGCCAAGGTACTTCGTCGCCATCGCCGAGCACTCGAGGTGCCAGCCGGGACGCCCGGGGCCCCACGGGGTGGGCCAGGTCGGCTCACCGGGCTTCTCGCCCTTCCACAGGGCGAAGTCGCGCGGATCGCGCTTGCAGGACTCGTCGTCGGTGTCGGCGGCGGCCCGCATGTTCTCGGGCTTCTGGTTGGAGAGCGAGCCGTAGCGGTCGGCGTAGGACGGCACGTCGAAGTAGACGTCGCCGCCGGACGCGTAGGCGTGACCGCTCGCGATCAGCCGCTCCATGAGCGTGATCATCTCCGGCACGTGGCCCGTGGCCCGCGGCTCGACGGTCGGCGGCAGGCAGCCCAGCGTGTCGTACGCCCAGGTGAAGGCGCGCTGGTTGCGCTCGGCCACGACGAACCAGGGCACGTTCTCCGCGGCCGACACCCTGATGATCTTGTCGTCGATGTCGGTGACGTTGCGGCAGAACGTCACGTCGTATCCGGAACGCGTCAGCCAGCGCCTGAGCACGTCGAAGTTGACGCCCGAGCGGATGTGCCCGATGTGCGGGGGAGCCTGCACGGTCGCCCCACACAGGTAAATCGACGCCCGGCCGGCTTCGACCGGGACGAATTCACGGGTGGCGCGCGTGCTGGTGTCGTAGATGTGCAGGCTCACGAAAGAAAGGCTAACGCCTTGACGCCCTCACCACGTCGATAAATCAGCCCCGCAAGAAGACCCTGTCCGGAGAGATTCGTACGACAAGTCGTTCGGTGCCCGGCTTGTCGTGCCAGGACTCCCCCTTGTACTTCTGCGACAGCTCCTCGATCAGCGCCCCCTCGGGGTCGGGCGTCATGGTCACCCGTCCGCGCACCTCCACGTACCGGTAGGGGTTGGCCGGGTCGATGACCAGCAGGGCGGCCCGCGGGTCGCGCTCGAAGTTACGCGGCTTCCTGCGCCCCTTCACGGTCGAGAACAGGACGTCGTCGCCGTCCGTACGTACCCAGACGACCGACGACTGCGGCCCTCCATCGGGGTTCAGGCTGGTCACCGTGGCGTAATTCGGCGCGTCCAGGAGCTTGCGGACATCTTCCGTCAACTCTGCCATGCGCGGTCTCCCTTGATCGGTCCTGACCATCATTGTTCTGTAGGCTCGAGATCGCCATGGACGTGACTCCCCCCTCTACGCTCCGCCGCCTGGGCATCGCCCTGGCCGGGCTCGCGGTCGCCGCCCTCGCCGGGGCCGCGTGCGCGCTCTCCTTCGACGACCTGCGCGCGCTGGCCCTCACCGGCGAGGCGAGGCCCGACCTCGCCTTCCTCTACCCGGCGGCCTTCGACGCGCTCCTGCTGGTCGCGCTGCTCGGCGTGCTGCTGCTGCGCCCCGCCAAGGCTCTCGTACGCGCACAGGCGGCGTTCGTGCTGGTCCTGCTGATCGTGGCGGCGGCGGCGGTGAACGTGGCGACGGTCATGCGCTTCGAGTTCTCCGTGCGGGAGACGGCCGTGGGCGTGGCCCTGGCGCCGTGGGTCATGCTGGCCCTGGCGCTGTGGCTGTGGTTACTGCTGCTCAAGCACGTCCAGGGCCATCGGGCCATGGAGCGCGCCGACGACCTCGCGGATGAGCCGGACCCGGACCCGGACCTCGTGCCCTTCCACGGCCACCAGCCCCAGGCCACGCCCCCGCCC
>NZ_SSXE01000239.1 GCF_021699195.1 Nonomuraea sp. MG754425
CGCCACGTCGGCCGCCGCCGCGGCGGGCCGCGCCGCCACCAGCCGTCCGACCAGGTCGGACTCCAGGTTGACCCGCTGGCCGACGCTCAGCGAGCCCAGTGTCGTGCCGGCCATCGTGGCCGGGATCAGCACCACCGAGAACCGATCGCGGACGACCTCCGCCACCGTCAGGCTCACCCCGTCGACGGCGATCGACCCCTTGGCGACCACCCGCGCGACGAACCGGGCGGGCGGCCTGATCCACACCCGCAGCCCGGCGCCCTGCTCCTCGACCCCGACGACCTTGCCGACCGCGTCCACGTGCCCCTGCACGAGGTGCCCGTCGAGCCGGTCACCCACGGCCAGCGGCACCTCGACGTTGACCTCCTGACCGGCGCCGATCTCGTCGAACGTCGTGCGCCGCCGCGTCTCGGCCGTCACCGTCGCGGCCACCGCGCCGTCGTCGATCTCCTCGACGGTGACGCGTACCCCCGCCACCGCCAGCGATCCGCCGGCCCGCACCTCCGCCACGCTCTTGGGCGCCCGTACGACGATCCGCTCGTCCTCGGCGGACTCGACCCGCCCGATCTCCTGAACGCATCCGCTGAACATGAGCCATCCCTTTCTCCGAAACGAGCACACGGCCACGTCCGTCAGGGGCCTGGGACGGCCCGAGAGATGGCGGGGTATCACCGCGCGGCCCCGGAATCACACCGGGTCGTTCCGCCCGCAGGGCGAAACCGGCGGGCTGTCACCGCCGCACCTGGAATTACACCGACACCAGCGTAACTCCGCCACCCCCACAACCGAACCCCAGCCGGCCAGTAGGGGTCACGCCATGCGGTCCCCCCGCGACGGCCGACGCCGGAGAAGTGGTCAGTCCTTGGCCAGTCGCCTGTGCACGGACCACTGGTGCGCCATGCCGGCCGCACGGACCTTCCAGTCCAGGGGATCGAGGTCGGCCGCCCGACGCCAGGATCGGTGGTTGGCGATCACGAATTCGTCCAGCGCCGTGCCGTCCTGCCAGGTTGCCAGCCCTCGTCCCCAGTCCTCCGCGCCCTCGACGGAGTGACCGGCGGCCATCAGCCGGAAGGCCAGCATGGCAGGCTCCACCCATGCCGCCCCCTTGCACGCCCAAGCCCAGTCCACCAGGACGGCTCGATCCCCCGAGACCAGGACGTTCGCAGGGTGCAGGTCCGTGTGCAGGAGATGGTTTCCGGACATGGCCGGCAGACCGTTGTAGTGCCGTTCCACTCTCTTCGACACGTGCTCCGGCAGGGGAACCTGCCCCAACTGTGTGACCGCGTGGGCAAGCAACGGCAGGTCGGGCGAGCCGGGACGGTAGTCCGCGTGCCGACCCTCCACATGCTCGAAGCCGAGCATCACCCAGCCCGCCGCGTCGATACGCCACAGCAGGCGGGGAGCGATGCCCGGCACGAAGGCCACTGTCGCCGCCTCGTGCGCCAGAGAGGCGGCGAACAGTGGTTGACCCGCGCCCTTGACGAACACCGGACCGGAGGCAGTCTCCAGGGTCGCGGCGTAGTCCGACCGAACCCCTTTGGCCGACCGCGAACCGGTCACCCTGCCTGTGTGCTTCCGCACAGCCCGCACAAGGCCAAGCGGAAGATCGTCCCAGTCGATGTCCGCCGCGGGCATCCTCACTTCCCGTCGTCCTCGTCTCCGTCGTCGTCGTCACTGTCATGGCACGGGTGGTTGCAGGTGTTCATGCAGGTGGGAGTGCGCTGCCAGAGGTCGCGATCGACCCGGTAGCCGGTGCGCTCCAGCGCCCGCAGGGTACGGGCGAGGGCGTTCCCGGAACGGATGTCCTCGTTCGTGATCGGTAGATGGTGGATGAACCGACCGGCCACCCGCTCGCAGAACTCCGTGTACGCCTTGGTGTGCAGGATGAAGGCGTGCCATCCGGGGTCCGTGGCGTTCGACGGGGCGAGCTTGGCACCGGGGTTCTGGCCACAGGCCACCAGGAACACCAAGGTCTGCTCGACGATGCGCTCCGCGAGCGTGAGGTCGATGCCTTCGTCCTTGCCCACCCGCGCTGCGAGCTTCCCGAAAAGGTCGGACGAGATGAGGGTGCGGGGATTCTTCATGTGTCGCCTTCCGTCACGGCCGACCCCGTGGGAGATCCGGGGGCTCTGCCGGGGCTGCCTGCCTGTCCCGGCGGCCTGGCAATGACCGTAGGAGCCTGGCCAGAGCTGGGGCTATGCGATTTCCCGAGATTGCAGCAACCGGCGTGCGGCCGCCACCTCCGCGCGTGCGGCCTCGCCGTAGACGGCTTGGGACTGCAACAGCATGAAGATCCGTAGATACGTCGCTATCTCGCTGGGACGCTTGGTGCGATAGCCCCCGGTCCAATGCTCGCTGCGAACCAGCGACTCGTCATAGACGTAGAACCCTTCTCCCGGCCAGATGGTCCGGAGCCGGCCGAGCGGGATGATGCCCAGCGCCACATTCGCGAACCTGGCCGCGTGATCGATGTAGTCGAACTGCTCCAGCATTACCGCGACGCTGCCACGCTGGGCATAGAGCGCCCCGGCCTCGATGACGAACGAGAACCCGCACATGCCTGACTCGAGAATGCGCAAGCGGTTCAGCCGTCCCTCGACGGCTTGGTCTATGTCGTCGGTCAGGTCGTGAAATCGGGACACGTCTTCGATCACGGCCCGGGTGTACCCCGGTGTCTGCAGGAACCCGGGAACGGTTTGCGGCTCGTAGGCACGTATCAGCCTGGTCCGTTCGTAGAGCGGCTTGACACGTTCGCTCTGCTGCTTGAGCCCGGCACGCATCGCTTGCCGGTGCTCCTCCCACATCTCATCGATCTGCCGGTGTGCGGCTATCAGTTCGGGGAGTTGGTCTTCTGCACCGCACGCATGGCACCAGACACGTATGTCGTCTTCTGTGGGATTCTGCCGTCCCAGCTCGATCCGGGAAATCTTGGAGCCGCGCATCCCGGATCGAGCCGAGAGCTGACGGCCGTTGAGCTCGGCGACCAGGCGCAGGCCGCGTAGCCTCTGCCCGAACGCCTGACGGGCGCTTCGGAGTTGGTCTTGTTCGGACAAGGGCGGAACCGCTGTCAGGCGGGCCGGTAGTCGCCATGCGAGATGGCCAGGTCCCACAGCGTGGCGAACGCGTCAGCGCAGCGCTTCAGAATGGCGGGGTCCCGGTAGAGCTGAATCTCGGCTCGCCGGTCCGTTCCATCGAAGACGTTGAACACGACCGCCCCACCGTCGAGCAGCCAGAAGTCGTTGCCCGGCAGGCTCAACGTCGAGGTCAGCCGTCGCGGCACCCAGCGCAGGTCCTCCCCGGCCTCGACCTTGAGGCCATTCGTCGCCTCGAAACACCACCGCTGATAGGCCGAAAGAGGCTCCGACACCACGCACACGCGGCGGTACGTCTTTCCTTCTGCGATTCCAGTCCTGACCCGGTCACACCACGGTTTGAGGATGCGAGGGACTTCCTCTCGGTCACCCGCCTGCCAGTTGGCGAACAGATCCGCGTCTATGCCGTAGTTGTCGCGCATCTCGACGTGAAGTGCTTCCCGGCTGATGCCATTGACCAGATCAGCCCGTTCCTTCGGAGAGATCAACTCCATAGCGCTCCCTCACGTACATGCGGACGAACCTGTTCATGGTGCGTTCGGAGAGTTCCCCGAACGTCTCGTCTTCCCCGAGGCCGATGAGTTGCGCCCCTACGCTGGGACCGCGTTTTTTGAGCTGTACGAGCCAGGACCCGCGATCTGTCCGGTAGAACGTCTCGCACTCGTTGTCCTGATTGGAGTTGGGGTCCTTGCAGTAGAAGGTTAGAGAGAGGTCGTCTGCATCGCCGTAGGATTGCACGAGATTCGCCCTCCTGGTCAACGCCGTGAGCCCCAAGAGTCACGCGACGGACGCGCAGCGTCAAGGTGCTGCTGCTCGCGAGCTGCCCTGACCTTCTGCCGTAACGGGACAGGTCATCACCAAGCCGGCGCTGAGAACGGCCCAAAGCAGCCTCGGGCAACAAGAAACCCCACCCCTTGGCAGGGCTGCCATGAGGTGGGGTGGGGAACTCCTGGTCGGAGTTTGTGGTGGACGATACTGGGATTGAACCAGTGACCTCTTCCGTGTCAGGGAAGCGCTCTCCCGCTGAGCTAATCGTCCGATATTGAGTTAGCACTCAGAGCGGAAGACGGGATTCGAACCCGCGACCCTCACCTTGGCAAGGTGATGCTCTACCACTGAGCCACTTCCGCATGGCATTGCACTTACTTTAGCGGATCCTGGAGGGTCCGCCGGTCACCGAGGTGGAGACGGGATTTGAACCCGTGTAGACGGCTTTGCAGGCCGCTGCCTCGCCTCTCGGCCACTCCACCAGGAGTCTCGCTCCGAGCGGAAGACGGGATTCGAACCCGCGACCCTCACCTTGGCAAGGTGATGCTCTACCACTGAGCCACTTCCGCGTGAAACCCGGTTGTGCAAGCCGGGCCACGGGAAAACCATATCGTCTCCGGGGAGTGCCCGTGCGCACTGCGCGGCCCCGTCAGGGTGAAATTCAGCCGATCAACCGCACATCCTTGGCCATCACGAACATCACCCGGTGTCCGAGCTGGATCTGGTGATACCGGGTCTTGCCCGTCGTGGTGACGTGCTTGGACGGCGAGAAGGCATTGGCGGCGTAGTAGGAGCCCGTGACGGTGTCACCCACCGTGTACGTCTGCCCCGGCGGGATCTTGTACTTGAGCGGGACCAGCGGCTGGTACGCGGCGCTCCGGTAGGCCGACTTCTCCGGGTAGGCCCGCCCGTACACCTTCACCGCGCCCGACAGCGGCGTCACCATCGGGCCCTTGGCCGGGACGGCGGTCGGGTTCGCGGCCGGGTTGTGGAACCACGCCTTCTGCCCCAGGTACCAGATGGCCGTCCAGTCCCCCTGCCGTTCCGCGACGGCGTAGCGCTGGCCGGTCGAGGCGCGGGCGCTGTGGTCGTACACGCTGCGGGTGCTCGGCTTGCCCGGGTGTTTGCCCAGGTCGGTGACCAGGGGAGCGGTCTCGCTCGGCGACTTGTGCAGCCAGACGGACGCCGCCCCGCGCGCGGGGCACGAGTGGCCGGGCTTGGTGGTCACGCAGCCGGTGAAGCGCGCGTCGTTGGCCGCGTACGAGGGCCGGATGATGACGGAGTCGCCGCCCTTGGCCGCCTTGAGCGGCTTGTTCATGAGCTCGAAGTAGTGCGCCCAGTCCCAGTACGGGCCGGGGTCCTCGTGCATGCCGGCGACCGTCTGCGGGGTCGTGCCCGGCACGTTGTCGTGGCCGAGGACGTGCGCCCGGTTGAGCGGGATGTCGTACTGCCCGGCCAGGTACTTGACCAGCCGGGCCGACGCCCGGTACATCGCCTCCGTGTACCAGGCGCCTCCCTTGGCCAGGTAGCCCTCGTGCTCGATGCCGATCGAGCGGGTGTTGACGTCCCAGTTGCCCGCGTGCCAGGCGATGTCGTTCGTGCGCACGTGCTGGGCGACATGTCCGTCCCTGGAGCGGATCGTGTAGTGCCAGCTCACGTACTTCGGGTTGCGGATCATGCTGGGGATGCCCTGGTAGCCGCCCTCCGTGTCATGGATGACGATGTAGTCGACGGCGCGCTTGCGGGCCAGGCGGTCGTGGTTGCCGTAGTCGCGGTTCGGCTTCTTGCCGAAGCGTTCGAAGGCGGCGGGCATCCATTCGCAGGCGAGGGAGGAGGGGCACTCCGTCTGCCCCGAGGTCTGTTTCGCCGACTGTTCCTTCGCCTCGGTGTCCCACCAGGACTCGTCCTCCGCGCCGACGGTTTCATCCGAGGTGTCGCGGTTCGGGCCGGTGCCGGCGCGGTCGGTGTCGTGCTGCTCGTTCGAGACGGGTGGCGCGTCGCCGTCGGTCTCCAGTTCGGGCGCTGCCGGACGGGCGTCCGGGTCGGCCTGCGTGACGGCCTCGGCCCGCTCGCCGTCCGGTCGCCCGGCGGCCCGTAGGGGCAGGTCGGGGACGGGGGTGAGGCGCACGAACTGTCCGTCGTCGGTACGGCGCTGCGCCCCCTCCCGCATCACCGAGAACACCTCGTCGGCGAACGCCCGGGAGGCCGCCGGGTCGTCCGTGCCCGCGTACCGGGCGACGGCGGCGTGCCAGTCGGCCGGGTCGGCGCTGGGACGGGCCTGGTAGGAGGCCAGCAGGGCGGCGCCGGCGCGGATGTTCGCCGCCGGGTCCGTCCGCAGGCGTCCGGGCTGCACGCCGATGAGCCGTCCGGCCTCGGGCAACGTCGTACGGGGTGGCGTCGCCGACATGCGCAGCGCCGCGCGGGCGATGGCCTCGGTGCGCGTACGGGGCATCGGGCGGGCGTCGTCCCCGCGCGGGTCGCCGTGCGCGTCCCCGATCGCGGTTCCGGCGGACTTTCCCACGGAGGCACCACCGGGGAGTGCGTCCACCAGGTGCATCGGGCCGTAACCGCCCGCCGTGCTCGGCCGCCCGCCGTTCGCGTCCCACCGTGACTCCAGGTACGCCACCGCGAGCAGCACGCTCTCCGGCACCCCGTGCTCGCGCGCCGCCGACGCGAAGTCGGCCTGCCGCCCCGGAGCGGCCGGGGCGGAGAGTGCCCGTCCGCCGGGAACGCCGGCGGCGGGCAGGGGGCCGGCGGATGCGGTGAGAACACCGGCGGCCAGGACGGCGGCAGGCCAGAGCTGCATGAACATCTCCCCAGGAACGTCACGATGTGACTACTCAACGTAACTGTTCCCATGAAAGGGATGTGTCAGACGGGTCGGATGATACGCATGAGATCAGCCAGATCAGCGGCGAACTCGGCATCCCAGTCATCGACCCTCAGATGCCCCGCCAACCGCCGGTGTGCGGCGGCGTCCTCGTCGCCACGCCGCGCCCGCACCTCGTTCGACGCGCCGGAGAAACGCCCGTTCACCTCGGAGATCGCGAACCCGAGCACGAACGTGCTCACCAGCCGCTCCACCCGGGGGACCTCCGCCTCCGGCACCCCCGCCTCGATCAGCGCCTGGTAGATCGAGTCGACCACCCGCACGCCGTCGGACGTCCGGCGGCCAGCAGCGCCGCGTGCAGGCCGCCACCGCGCTCCTGCCGGACCCCGACGTGCTGCTCCTCGACGAGCCCACGGCGGGCGCCGACCCCGAGACGCGCGCCGCGCTGCCGGCCGCCGTCCGGAGGCGGGCGGACGGCGGGGCGGCCGTCGTCTACTGCACCCACTACCTGCCGGAGCTGACCGAACTGGCCGCCACCGTCGCCGTGGCCGCGAACGGGCGGGTGATCGCCCGGGGATCCGCCGCCGAACTGCTCAAGGACCTGCCGGGCGAGGTGCGGGTGACCGTGGACGGCGGCGCGGAGATCACCGTCGCCACCACCGACCCGACCGCGACCCTGACCGCCCTGCTACGCGATCTCGACCGGCCGGTACGCGACATCGACATTCGCCAGCCGTCCCTGGACGACCTGTACCGGGAGTTGTCCCATGACCGCGCCACCTGAACCCGGCCGCCACCCCGAACCCGGCGGTCGGCCCGAACCCGGCAGTCGGCCCGAGCCCCGCCCGCACTCCGAACCTGGTGCTCGGCCCGAACCGGGCCGTTGCCCCGAGCCCGGCCGTCAGCCCGAGCCTCGCCCTCATCCCCAGCCCGGCCGCCACTCCGAGCCCGGCGGTCGGTCCGAAGCGGGCCGTTGCGCCGGGCCCGAGCCTCGCCCCGGGGCCGGCGCGCGTCCCGGGTCCGGTCCGCGCTCCGGTCGTGAGGGCGGGGCGTTCTCGTTGCGGCGGGTCGTCGTGCTGGCCGGGCACAACGTGCTGCTGCGGCGGCGCGACCCCGCCCACTTCGTCAGCTACCTGATCATGCCCATGGTCCTCATGCTGATCTTCAAGGGCATGCTCGGCGACCCCGCGCAGGTCGTGACGGGCCTGCTGGTGATGTTCTCGGTGTTGTCGATGGCCGACGTCGCCACCGCGACCCTCACCGAACGCTCCTGGCACACCTGGGACCGTCTGCGCGCCACCAGGGCCAGGCTCTCCGAGATCATGATCGGCAAGGCCCTGCCCGTCTTCGCCGTGCTGCTCGTCCAGCAGGCCGTGCTGCTGGTCTACGGGGTGCTGGCGGTCGGCATGCGTCCGGCGGGTGTGATCTGGCCGCTCGCGCTGGCCGTGACGGTGTGGAGTTTCGCCCTGCTCTGCGCGGGCACGGCGATCGCCGGAGTCGTGCGCGGCCAGGGCGAGCTCAGCACCCTGTGCAACATCGTCGCGCTGTCGGTCAGCGCCCTGGGCGGGGCGCTGGTCCCGTACGCGCTGATGCCGGAGTGGGCGCGGGCCGTCGCGCCGATCTCGCCCGGCTACTGGGCGACGACCATGCTCCAGGCGGCGGTCAGGGGCGACATCCCGGGCACGCTCGGGCCGGCGGCGCTGCTCACGGGCCTGGTCTCGCCGCGGGGGCGTTCGCCTGCCGGCGTCTGGGCAGGGGCTGGGGCCGCACTTCCGCCCTCTGATCGGGAGCCTTTCCGGCTCGTACGCGCACCCCGTTTCGGGGGCGTGGAATGCCTGCGGAACCGCCCGGAAGCCCGCTGATTGCCGCATGTTCGTCCGTTGGAAGCATTTCCTGCCCGATATCGGGCAGGATGTTGGCGTGTCTCGCTCCAGGGCCGTAGTGTCCTCGTCTGTGTCCACGGCACAGCATCCGTACGAAGATCTCATCGCGCACCTCACGAGGACGAGCCCGCTCGGCCCTGGGGAGGCCGCCCGCGTCGTGGCCGACGTGCTGGCCTATTTCTCGGAGTCCGCCGAGGAGTACGTCCGCCGCCGCCACGGCGAGCTGAAGTCCAGGGGCTTCACCAACGACGAGATCTTCCCCCGGATCGCCGCCGAGTTACGGAGTCGCCGCGTGGCGGCTCCCGAGCTGTCTCTGAGGCAGCTACGCCGGATCGTTTACGGATAAGAGGAGACCTCGATGTGCGGAATCGTGGCCTATGTGGGCCCCAAGGACGCCGCGCCCATCCTGTTGGAGGGCCTGCAGCGGCTGGAGTACCGGGGCTACGACTCGGCCGGGGTCGTGGTGTCCAACAAAGGACTGAAGGTACGCAAGGTCAAGGGCCGGGTGGCGGACCTGGCCAAGGTGGTGCCGGCCAGGTTCAAGGGCGGCCTCGGCATCGGGCACACCCGATGGGCCACGCACGGCGTGCCGAGTGACGTCAACGCGCACCCGCACCTGTCGGGCGACGAGCGCATCGCGGTGGTGCACAACGGCATCATCGAGAACGCCGCCGAGTTGCGCGCCAAGCTGGAGGCCGACGGCGTGGTGTTCGTCTCCGAGACCGACACCGAGGTCCTCGCCCATCTGATCGCCCACGCGGTCGACGAGAACGACTCGCTGGAGGAGGCCGTCAGGAAGACGCTGAAGAGCGTCGTGGGCACGTACGGCATCGCCGTGATCGACTCCGAGCGTCCCGGCGAGGTCGTCGTGGCGCGCAACGGCAGCCCGATCGTGCTGGGCATCGGCGAGAAGGAGATGTTCGCCGCCTCCGACGTGGCGGCGCTGGTCCGCTACACGCGCCAGGTCGTGCACCTGGAGGACGGCGAGCTGGCCGTGCTCAAGGCCGACGGCTTCCACACCTTCGCCAGCGACGCCCGCGAGACGGCCAAGGAGCCGCTGACCGTCGACTGGGACGCCGGCCACTACGACACCGGCGGCTACGAGCACTACCTGCTCAAGGAGATCTCCGAGCAGCCCGAGACGATCACCCGCACGATGAGCGGCCGGCTCGACGAGCGCTTCCACGTGGCCCACCTCGGCGGCCTCAACATGGACGCCCGCGAGACCCGCTCGTTCCGCCGGGTGAAGATCATCGGCTGCGGTTCCGCGTACTACTCGGGGCAGATCGGCGCGCAGCTCATCGAGGAGCTGGCGCGCATCCCGTCCGACGCCGAACCGGCCAGCGAGTTCCGCTACCGCAACCCCGTCGTGGACCCCGACACCCTCTACGTCGCGATCAGCCAGTCGGGCGAGACCTACGACACCCTGGCCGCCGTGCAGGAGCTCAAGCGCAAGGGCGGCCGGGTGATCGGCATCGTCAACGCGGTCGGCAGCGCCATCGCCCGCGAGGTGGACGGCGGCATCTACCTGCACGCGGGCCCCGAGGTCTCGGTCGCCTCCACCAAGGCGTTCACCTCGACGTCGATGGCGTTCGCGCTGCTCGCGCTGCACCTGGGCCGGGTGCGCGACCTGTCGCCCGCCGACGGGCGGCGCGTCGTGGAGGGCCTGCGCCGGCTGCCCGGCCAGGTCGAGCAGATCCTGCAGCAGGGCGACAAGATCGCCGAGCTGGCCAAGAAGTACGCGCCGCACCCGAGCATGATGTTCGTCGGCCGGGTGCGCGGTTACCCGGTGGCCCGCGAGGGCGCGCAGAAGCTCAAGGAGATCTCCTACGTGCACGCGGAGGCGTACCCGGCCAGCGAGCTCAAGCACGGGCCGCTCGCGCTGATCGGCCCCGACATGCCGACGGTCGCGATCGTGCCCGACGACGAGCTGCTCGACAAGAACCTCACCACGCTCGGCGAGATCCGCGCCCGGGGCGGCCAGGTGCTCATGGTCGGCCATCGCGAGCCGGGCCCCAAGCTGGCCGACGACGTGATCGTGATCCCCAGGAACGAGATCGAGCTCGACCCGATCCTGCTGACGATCCCGTTGCAGCTCCTGGCGTACCACGCGGCGGTGGCGCTGGGCCGCGACGTGGACAAGCCGCGCAATCTCGCCAAGAGCGTTACGGTCGAATAACCGGCTTAAATTCAGCCACAATCTCCTCAGGGTAGTGTTATCCGGCTGGATACCACCTAAATTCAAAGTGTGCGGCAGTTCGACCACCAGATGCCTCATCCCGCACGCATGTACGACTACATGCTCGGCGGGAAGGACAACTTCGCGGTCGACCGTCAGGCCATCGACCAGCTCGCAGAGCTGATCCCGGAGGCGGTCCCGCTGGCCCGCGCGAACCGGGCCTTCCTTCAGCGTGCCGTACGTTACGTCGCCCGCGCCGGGGTGGACCAGTTCCTCGATCTCGGCAGCGGGCTGCCCACCCAGGGCAGCGCGCACGAGGTGGCCCCGGAGGCCAGGGTCGTCTACGTCGATCATGACCCGGTCGTCGCCGCGCACGCCGCGGGCCTGCTCCGGCACGCGCCGAGCCGGGCCCGGGTCGTCCAGGCCGATCTGCTCCAGCCCGAGGACGTGCTGGCCAGGGCCGGTGAGTTCCTCGACCTGGACCGGCCGATCGCGGTGCTGCTGGTCTCGATCCTGCACTTCCTGCCCGACTCGGCGGACCCGGAGCGGGCGGTGGCCGTGCTGCGCGAGCGGCTGGCGCCGGGCGGCTTCCTGGTGGTCTCGCACGTCACGACGATGGCCCGGCTGGAGGACGACGAGCGGGACGGCCGTCCGCGCCGGGGCCGGTCCTCCGGGGGCGGGACCGACCGGACCCCGGCGCGGATCCGCGCGTTCTTCGGCGGCTGGCCGCTGGAGCCACCGGGGCTGGTGCAGGCCACCGACTGGCGTCCGGACCGGCCCAAGCTGGTGGGGGACTGGTCGTTGCCGGCGTCCCTCATGGCCGGAGTTGCGAAGAAAGTCCATTAAGTCGGAAAATCACGAAAAATCGCGAATAATGGCGATTTTGGGTGGCGAACGCCACCCCGGTGTGCAGCGGGCTGTAATGGGTTAATAACCTGGAGTAATGGGGGGTTCGGGGGAGAAGCGCATGGGCCGGCGGCGGCTCCTGGCCTGCGGGCTCGGGGTCGCCGCCGGCATGGCCGCCGGCGTGGCCGGGTGCGGCACGGAGCGGGCGGGCGGCGTGCTGCGTACCGGATTCCTGATCCACGCGAGCGGGCATCGGTGGGATCGGGCCGGGAAGGCGTTCGCCGACGCGGCCCGAACCATGGGGTTCACGCCGGACGGACGCCAGGTGGCCGAGGCGGAGGTGCCGGCCGGCGCTCGCCCGACGGCCACCCACGGCCCGTCGCCGGGGGCGGACGCCCCCGTGATCACCGTGACCGGCCTGGCCGCGCTCGCCGCCGCCGAACTGAACAAGGGCCGCAGCCTGGTCGAGACCGCCACCCCGCTGGCCAGGCTCAGCGGTCAGGTCGAGGTCGTGGTCGTGTCCGACCGCTCGCCCCTGAAAGCCTTCGACGACCTCGGCGCCGGCCTCCTCGCCGCCCCGGGGCGGACCCCGCTGGCGGGCGGCCCGCAGGGCGAGCCCGACCACCTGCTGTTCGGCCTGATCGCCAGGGCGCTCGGCGCGGACGGCCGGCAGGTCGACTACACCGGCTACTCCAGCAGCGGCGGGGCCGCGTCCGCGCTGCTGGCCGGCAAGGCGGTCGCCGTCGCGGGACCGCTGACCGAGTGGCGCTCGGCCATCGGCCGCGGCCAGGTCAGGGCGCTCGCGGTCTCCTCGGCCCAGCGCGTGCCCGACCTGGACGTGCCGACGCTGCTGGAGTGCGGCGTGCGGGTGGACTTCGCCGACTGGACGGCCGCGTTCGGGCCCGAGAAGATGTCGGACGCCGATCGCGACGCGGCCGTGCGCATGTGCGGGCAGGTGACCGGGTCCAGCGTGTGGGAGGCGGCCTGCCGGGCGGCCGGCTGGCTGCCGATCCCGCTCCTGGGCGACGACTTCGCCCGCTGGCTCAGAACCGAGGTGGCCCGCACCCGCGCCGTGCTGCGGGACCTCGGCCTGCTCGACTCCACCAAGGCCACGACGTGCTGGGGAAGCTGCGGCAACGGCCACTGAACGGACATGACGCGCGCTGATCGGGGGCGGCCGGAGGATTGCCCATGTTTCCGGAGTCACCGGGCGTGCGGGAGCCGATCGTATGAGTCAAGGGGCGGCTCGCGGCGTATCAAGGGGCGGTTGCGGGAAATGTGATCGTTGGCGAGACGTTCAACGACTTTGGGGGCAATGAGCGTGCAGGTTCCGGCGCTGTGGCCGATTCTCGTCGTCTCGGTGATCGGGGCGATCCTGATCGTGTGGGTGGCCCGGCGGGTCCTCAACAAGGCGGGCCGGAAATGGGCGCTCGCCCGGCATCTGGTGGAGCACTGCACGTGGCCGGCGTACTCGGTGGGCATCGTGGTGGCGGTCAACCTGGTGTTCGGGCCGGACATGTTCGGCACCTCGCCGGAGCAGCGCGGCGCGGCCGGCTCGGTCGAGCAGGTGCTCGGCCTGGTCACCATCGCCGCGGTCACCTGGCTGATCGTGCAGGCCACGTACGCGCTGACGGACGGCATCCTCGACCGGCTGGTGCTGGTCGAGGGGGAGCACAACCGGCGGGCGCGGCGGATCATGACGCAGATCGGGCTGGTCCGCCGGGTCGCCGCGGCGATCGTCATCGTGGTCGCGGTCGGCGCGATGCTCTTCTCCTTCCCGCAGGTCCGCGCGCTCGGAGCCGGTCTGCTCGCCTCGGCCGGCATCGCCGGGGCCATCGTCGGCATCGCCGCCCAGCCCACCATCGGCAACATGCTCGCCGGGCTGCAACTCGCCTTCAGCGACGCGCTGCGGCTGGACGACGTGGTCGTGGTCGAGAAGGAGTGGGGCCGCATCGAGGAGCTCACGCTCACGTACGTGGTGCTGCGCCTGTGGGACGAGCGCCGGCTCGTGCTGCCCGTGTCGTACTTCACCCAGAACCCGTTCGAGAACTGGACCCGTCACGGCAGCCGGGTGCTCGCCGTGGTGTTCCTGCGCGTGGACTGGTCGGTCCCGGTGCCGAAGCTACGCGAGGCGCTGTACGGGTTCCTCCAGGGCAGTCCGCTGTGGGACCAGAAGGACTGGACGCTCCAGGTCACCGACGTGCTGCCGAACGGCCTGGTGGAACTGCGCGCCCTGATGAGCGCCGCCGACGCCCCGTCCTCCTGGGATCTCAAGTGCGACGTGCGCGAGTTCCTGGTCGAGTTCGTCCGGGAGAACTACCCGGGCTCGCTGCCCCGCTTCCGCGTCGAGACCCCGGAGAGCCGGGCCGGGGCGGGCGGACAGGGGGCG
>NZ_SSXE01000240.1 GCF_021699195.1 Nonomuraea sp. MG754425
GTTGCCAAATCTCCACCCAGCCGGGCTTGCCTAGAGGTCTTCAGACTGCCCTCGACGTCACTCCAGGTAACCGCTCCCCAGAGAGTGCTCAAGAGCCGGAAAATGAGGCGGCGTCATCATCCTCCTCGCCCAGATCGCTCACCGGCCTCGTCCTCTGGGTTCGTGGCGCCCCAAAAGCGCCTGGGACGAGTCATTATGCGGAAGGTGACCCAGGAGGGTCGGCATCCTTACCTTCAGGGTGGGGAGCATGGGCATCGGTACGTCCGCATGGTCTGGACGTTTATCCAGGGGCCTTCGGTTATGGAGCGAGGCGACATCGTCTCGTTCATCGAGGTGGAGACGGAAAATGCTTCCCTCGCCACCGACGTGCAGGAGGTCGTCGACGCGTGATCGTGTAGGTGAGCAAGCTGTGGGAGGCAGCGACCAGGCCGCCTACGGCCCCTGAAGGCCGCGTGAGTACGGCAACGCACACCAGCATCGCCGGCGCTCTAGCGGTCGAGCTGCTGAACGGCATCCTCGGGACGCGCGGTCGCGCCGACGGCGAGTCGGCGATCAGCGACCTCGCCCGCTTCTGCGGTGGTCTGCCGCTGGCCCTGCGCATCGCGGGAAACCGGCTGGTCAGCCGGCCCGGCTGGCGGACCGCGGACTTCGTCGATCGGCTGGCGGACGAGGAGCGGCGTCTCGAACAGCTCAAAGCCGGGGATCTCAAGATCGCTACCGCGTTCGGGATGTCGTACGAGCAACTCGCCCCGTCCGCGCGGCGGGTCTTTCGCCGCCTGGCCCTGGTGCCCGGCCGGGACTTCGACGCCGCCCTGGCCGCCGTTCTCGGCGGGATCCCGATCGAGGACGCCTGGAACGCCCTCGACGAGCTCGTCGATCTCGGCCTGCTGGAGGACAGCACGTCGGGCCGCTACCGTTTCCACGACCTCGTGCGACTGTTCGCCCGTGACCGGCTGAGGGAGGAGGAGTCCGCGGCCGGCCACGGGCTCACCGAAACGATGACGGCGTGGCTGCTGGAGATGGCCACCGCCGCCGGGCGATGGTACGAGCCCGCCCACGACCACCCCGAACGTCCTGGCACCGGCCCGTCCTCCCCGGAGGAGGCGGACGACTGGCTGCGCGCGAACGTGGACAACTGGCTGACCGCACTGCGGCACGCGGCGGGGAACGGCCGCCACCTCGCGGTCCTCGCCTGTGCCGAGTCGATGGACTGGTTCTCCGACCGGTGGATGCACGCGCCGCACTGGCACGAGGGCAACGCCTGGGACATACGGGACATTCCGTCGTTTGGTGACTCCTTTGCCGCGGATCTCGTGTGCCGGTTCTAGAGGGAGGTATGCCTTCCAGAGGTCGTGTCATCGGGGGATGGCCGGCGAGGGATGAGTAGGGGATCGTCGTATGCAGGGCAAGATCGCGCTTGAGGAGCACTGGGAGTCGCCGGACTTCCCCGCCACCGGCAGCCACGACTTCACCAAGAAGGACTGGTTCGCCGACGTCCAGCGCCGTCTGCGCGAGGTCGACGAGCGGGTGGCGGACATGGACCGCAACGGGATCGGCATCGACATCCTGTCGCTCACCCAGCCCGGCATCGAGGGCATCACCGACGCCGGGCAGGCGGTCGACATGGCCCGCCGGATGAACGACCACGCCGCGGAGAAGCTGGTCGCCCGCCACCCCAGCAGGCTGCGGGCCTTCGCCGCGCTGCCGCTGCAGGCGCCGGAGAAGGCCGCCGAGGAACTCGAGCGCTGCGTGCGCGACATGGGCTTCGTCGGCGCACTGATCAACGGCTACAGCAACATCGGTGACGAGAACACCGCCCAGTACCTGGACGAGGCGCCGGTCGAGCCGTTCTGGGCCAAGGTGGAAGAGCTCGGCGTGCCCGTCTACCTGCACCCGCGCATCCCGCTGCCCAACCAGCAGCGGATCTACCAGGGCTACGAGGGGCTGCTGGGCTCGGCGTGGGGATTCGGGCAGGAGACCTCCACCCACGCGGTCCGGCTGATGCTCAGCGGCCTGTTCGACCGCCATCCCAAGGTGAACGTGATCCTCGGCCACCTCGGCGAGGCGCTGCCGTTCACCCTGCCGCGCCTGGACCACCGGCTGCGCCACCAGCGTCCGGAGACCCACGGCGTGCACAAGCAGCCGCCGACCTACTACCTGCGCAACAACTTCTACGTCACCACCAGTGGCGTCTTCCGCAGCCAGACGCTGCTGAACACCTTGCTGGAGATCGGCTCGGACCGGGTGCTGTTCTCGGTGGACTACCCGTACGAGAGCATGGACGAACTGGCACCCTGGTTCGACGCGTGCCCGATCAGCGACAACGACCGGGAGAAGATCGGCAGGACGAACGCCGAGAAACTGTTCGGTCTGGAACCGCAGAACGCCTGACCGGCACGGCCACGTGGAGAAACCCGGAGCAGCCATGGACGGCAAGATCGCGCTCGAAGAGCACGTGACCACCCCGCGCAACAACGAGCTGTGGGATGCCGCCGGTGAGGCCGCCCGCAACGGCAAGGACTACATGGCCGACGTCGAGCGCCGGCTGCTGGAGGTCGACGAGCGGGTCAAGGAGATGGACCGGTACGGCATCGAGGCCACGATCCTGTCGCTGACCTCGCCGGGCGCGCAGTCGATCACCGATGCCGCCACCGCCACCGCCTTCGCCCGCGAGACCAACGACACCATCAAGGACACGCTGCTGGACCGCCATCCCGGCCGCCTGTTCGGCTTCGCCGCCGTGGCGCTGCAGGATCCCGCGAGCGCCGCCGACGAACTGGACCGGGCCGTCACCCAGCTCGGTTACAAGGGCGCGCTGATCAACGGCTACACCAACCTGACCGGCCCCGACGACGCCCGCTACCTCGACGAGCCGGACAACCACGTGTTCTGGGACCGCGTCGCGGCGCTGAACGTCCCGGTATACCTGCACCCGCGCGAGCCGCTGCCCAGCCAGACCCGCATCTACCAGGGGTACGCGTCGCTGGTCGGCTCGGCGTGGGCCTTCGCCCACGAGACGGCCACCCACGCGGTCCGGCTGATGCTCAGCGGCCTGTTCGACCGCCACCCCGGCCTGACGATCATCCTCGGTCACCTCGGCGAGGGCCTGCCGTTCCTGCTGCCCCGCCTGGAGCACCGCCTGCACCTGCAACGTCACGGCACCGGACTGGGCCGGGCCCAGCGGCCGGTCAGCGCCTACCTGTCGGAGAACTTCTACCTCACCACCAGCGGCCACTTCCACACCAAGGCGCTGCACGACACCATCGCCGAGATGAGCGTTGACGCCGAAGCGCCCCAGAGGCTGCTCGGAAACGCGTGATCGCCGGGACGTGCCCGACCCGCTCGCCGCCGCCGCGCGCATCGCCTGCCCCGAACGGCTCGCGCTGTGGTCCGACCGTTCCGCTTACCAGGGCGTGCGCCGCCTCGGCGGGGGCATGGCCGTGTACCTCGATCGGGACGGGATGCGCACCCGCACGTACGAAGCGCCACCGGCGGCCGACGGCGGTCCGCACCGGGTCCGGTCGGCCCTGGTCACCGCGGTCGACCGGCGGCTCGCGCTGCCGGGCGCGCTCGGCGCCGACCTCAGCGGTGGGCTCGACTCCGGCGCGCTGACCTTCCTGGCGGCCCGGCACACGCGGGCGACGCCTCTGCACGCGATCACCTACGCCCATCCGGCCGCGCCGGCTGCGGACCTCTCCGAGGCCACCGCCCAGGCCCGGCTCGACCCGCGGATCCGGCACACCGTCGTGCTGGGCGGCGCGGCGACGCTGCCCTACCAGGACCTTCCGGCGGGCGAACCAGGTCACTGCGAACCCGCGCCCGCGCTCATCTCGTGGCGGCGGGCCGCGCTGCGGTTCGAGCACGCCGCCGGGCGGGGCGTGGCCGTCCACCTGACCGGCGAGGGCGGCGACGCGCTGCTCGGGGCGCACCCTCCCACCTGGCCGAACTGGCCAGAAGACGACACCTGCGCGCGTTGCTGCGGCAGTGCGCGGCGTACGGGCGGCTGCGCCAGCAGTCACCGGCCAGGCTGGTCACCAGGGCGGTGGCGGTGGCCGCGGTCGGGCCGCAGGCCGCGCTGCGGCGGCTCGGCCGGCGGCTGGCCCCGGCGGGCCGGGTGCGCGGCGAACCGAGAGGGCTGGAGTGGGCCGACGCCGTGGCGCGGTGGCCGGTTCCGTAGCCAAACCGGGGAGAACGGCGCACACACCGCTTCCACCAGCGCATAACCATCCGCGCCATAAGCACGTGCAAGCTCAGCCCGCTTCGTCTCCGATGCCGGCAGCCGCCAGGAGTCGACGCGGGCACGGTGCGTTCAGCCCATCCCGGCAGCTCAAAGACCCTGCTCGTCCAGCCGGGGTCGGCAGCCGAGATCGCCTCCAACGCCGCGCGGACACATTCCCCGGCCAACTCCAGCCGGTTCAGGTTCCGCACCGCGCTGATCACGTGCGTGGAGTCGGTACGCATCTTGCCACCCGCCCCGATCATGCCTTTCTCGGCAAGCTTGGCCAGCAGCAGGTCCAGAGCCCTCTCCTCCAGCCCATGGGCGATGACCCGGGTCCGGAACTCACTCAGCACACTCGCGTCGAACCCAGGATCGTCCAACGCCAGCCCTAAAGCATATTTCCAGCTCAAGTCCGCTCGCACCGTCTCGGCGGCCTGCCGGTCGGTCAGATTCTCCACCCGCTGCAACACCGTGATCAACGCCAGCCGGCCCGGTGACCAGCCCGGTTTACCCTCAGCCGCGAACTCCGCGTCGGCGAACAACTCGCCAAGCTCATCCCGGACCCGGACGGGCAGCGGCGGCTGCCGCTTGCCGCGATACATCGACCGGATCGCCGCCGCGATCACTGGATCCGGCTCCGGCCAGGATCGGGGTTGCATCGACACCGACCACTCCATCCGCGACCGGGAGGGGGAACCCCGGCCGCGCACTGCATGATCCCGGACGTCAAAGACTCAGGTCACGAACCTACAGCCGCGTGTCGCGAGTTAGCCAGCAGGATCATCAACAGGCTCAAACGCCACCAAACTGTCGCGACCAGGTACGGCAGGTTCGCCGTCCGCTACGAAGCCACCGGGATCATCGCTGCCATCAACGAATGGCTGTAGCCATTTTCAGCCACGCACCTGAGACTGCTCCACCCCGAGCACCGTGGCCAGTGCTGGGTGCACCCGTCCCACATCGATGGTCGTGATCGTGTATGCGGCGACACCAGCCACAACAAACGGATCCTCGGCAGCTATCCGCTCGGCAGCCACGCGGTCAACGCCGCCCGCCACTATGGCCCCACCAAGACTCGGCGGCACCGTCTGCCCTGACAGCAAGAACGTGCCACCGCGGTGATGATGTTCCAGGAAATCGACATGAGCAGCGACGAAGGGCTCGGCCTCCCGCTCCGACGCCGTGTACTGCAGAGACAACAAGTGCAGCATACCGTTCCGTTCCCTCAGATCTCCTTCAAGTGATCGGCACATCATGGCAGTCGTTGCTCCTCATGGGGGAATTGGACCACAAAACGATCAGGAATCACGCCGTGGAATCGGGCCGGGCACCGCGGGTCCGGGAGCCTGGGCAGGCTGGGCCGGCGGTGCCCGGGGGCGATCCCGTTGAGTGGCGCTGTTGATGTACGCCGTTGCCCGGAACAGCGTTGCCCGCGTGTCAGTGGACCATGACGCCCCAAGACCCCGGCATCGTAGGAGGTATGTCACGCCTGCCCCGACGCGCACCCCGCCAAGGCGCTCCTGAGCCGTCTCCGGTTCACCTGTCGCACATCGGCATCGCCCTGGCCCTCACCTTATTCGCGGCAACGCTCATGGCCGGCGGACTGCTGGCCGCTGCCCTGGCCTGGATCGGGCTGCCGTCGAAGCTCACCCTCGACACGGGCAATCTGCTGGAGATCATCAAGATCTCCCTGGCCGTGGTTGGCGGCATCGGCGGCGCCGTCGCCCTGGTCGTCGCCTACCGCAAACAGCGCCTGGCGGAGGAAGAAAACCAGCGGGCCCGCCTGACGACCCGGCGCGAAAACACCAAGCTGTACGCCGAACGCTTCGACAAGGCCACCGACAAGCTCGGCTCCGAGTCCCCCGCGGTCCGCCTGGCCGGCGTCCACGCCTTGGCCGCCCTCGCCGACGGCTGGACGGATGGCCGCCAGATGTGCATCGACGTTCTGTGCGCCTACCTGCGTATGCCTCCTGAGCCCGAACCCGACATCGGCCAAGAACCGGCCAGGCATAGCGCCTGGCGCGCCATGCGCGAGGTACGGGCGACCATCATCCGGCTCATCGGTACCCACCTTTCCCGCAATGCCCCTGCTCCCTGGCACGGACACGACTTTGACTTCACCGGCGTCACCTTCGACGCCAGCGCGAACTTCGCAGGTGCTGTCTTCTCCGGCGGCCGTGTCTGGTTCATCGATGCCGTCTTCTCCGGGGAAGAAATCTTCTTCACCGGCGCCACCTTCTCTGGCAGCGTGGTCATGTTCAACCGCGCGGTCTTCTCCGGCTCGACCTGGTTCCACAACGCCACCTTCGGCGACAGCGAGATCTCGTTCGAAGGCGCTGTCTTCTCCGGCGGCAAGGTCTCGTTCGCCAGAGCCATCTTCTCCGGCGCGAGCGTCATCTTCTCGGGCGCTATCTTCTCCGGTAGCAGGGTCTCGTTCGCCGATGCGAAGTTCTCCAGCGGAAGGATCCCGTTCGACGGCGCAAAGTTCTCCGGTGGAGATGTCGACTTCACCCAGGTTGCCGAATGGTCTCACCCGCCCACGGGGCTGCCCAACGAATCGACAGTGCTGCGACTGCCAGCATCACCCGAGTCTCAACCGGTCTAGCGCGGCCGCCAGGCAGGATGCCCCAGATGCGGGCGGCGCTCAGGTCGTGCGTCGTCCCCGGCAGCGCGCCCGAGGTCCACAGGATCGCCCCGTTCGGCGAGGCGATGACCTGGACGTTCATCCCGTGCACGCGATGCTTGCCGGAGAAGTACGGCCGATCGGCGGCGATCCGATCGGTGCGGATCAGCGTGCCGTCCAGCACCAGGTAATGCAGCCCATCCCGCTTCGCCTTGCGCAGCGCCTGCCCGAGTTTCGGGGAGCGGGCCGACAACAGTGCGACGGTCTCCTCCACATACCGCCACGCGGTCGCCGTCGACACCCCGAACCCTGCCCCGAGCTCGCTGAACGTCTCGCCCTTACGCAGGTAAACCAGCACCAGCAGCGCCTGCTGCCCTGGGTTGAGCAGCCGCCAGGCCGACCTGATCGCCTTGCGCCGCCGGCGGATCACTCCGGCGACGTAGTTCAGCGTTGAGCGCGACAAATCGACGGCGGCGCGATAGAAAAGCATCCGAGGCCCCTGGTTGTGACGGATCTGGTTGTGGTGATCAATCCATCTACCAGGGGTTTCTTACGTCGTCAGGCGAACACCAGGCTCGCGATCATGCTGTTACCAGCAACCTGCCGCTAGGGGGATGCAAAAGCCTCACTGTTGTACGTCAAGGGAATCTCGACTACCTCGCCGCTGGACTCCTTCAATTCGACGATCAGTTTTCTCGGTGAATTCACCTCGGAATGCCCGTAGCAGGAGATCAGCGAACCGGTGGTCGCGGTTGAAGCCCTGTGGGACGGCGATAGTCAGGGCTGGTTCGTGGAGCTGGTTGCAATCAGCTCCACGACGAAGGTGTTCGTCGATTCGATCACGAACCTGCGGGGAGAACTCTGCCCACCACCTATCCCGCACTCCCACACCTAGCAGTCTAGCCAGCGATGATCGCGGTGTTGCTACACTCCTCTCAAACGCCCACTTATGAATGTCGTCATCTAGGCATCTTCTGAGAGAAATCGTGAGCTTGATCGAGGATATCCTCGAGGCGTACAGTCGGACGCCACATCGGCTCCACCTCGAAAATCAGTGCGACCGATATCGGAAGAATCACGCCCAGCAGGTGGCGATATATATCGTGATTGGATTCCGCGTATTCGATTGCCATCGCGTCAACAAAGGCTTGGAATTGCGCAAGATCGATATCATAGTAATCGTTGGCGATCGCGTGCACGCCACTTGGCCGACCAAGTATGCGCGCCACCGAAGCGACCATTTCTATATAGAGCTTGCCAACCTTGAGCGCTGGACTCCAGACTGTCCTATCGGCAATATCGAACACATAGCTCATGGCAGCCTCCCTGGGAGCCAAATCAGAAGGGACTGGTTGCGCCCTGGACTTGCTCGAGCGCAACCAGCCGCACCAAACTACCCTACCTGCACTGCTGCACCGCAGCTGTTCGAGCTATCCGCCCCAGTCCAGCCGTATGTCGACTCCCGGATTAGCCTGTACCGCTCGAATATTGCGTTCCGTACCCTGAGCTGCGGTTAAGCAGCGTGGTGGTACTCGCCGATCATGCCTGCAACTACGGGTTTTCGGCGGATGGATCGCAGGTCGTCGAGTTCGGTCACATCGCGGGAGGGCTGCGTTGCAATGTCCGGAGGCCGTTGGCACCGGGACTGATGCGGCCGGTGCCCGTTGTAATGGACCAGATACTCTTGCAGCACGCGGGCCAGATGGCGTTCCTTGAGGATCAGGATCCGGTCCAGAAGTTCGCGGCGCAGGGTGCCGATGCCCCGCTCACAGATGGCGTTCATCCTCGGCGTCCGCAGCAGCGTGGTGATGTCCCGCAGCCCTTCAGATGTGAAGACCTCCCTGAACATGGAGGTGAAGAGCGGGTCTCGATCGTGGATCACGAACCGCAGCCCGGCGATGCGCTCCCCCAGGTCCATGATCAGGTTGCGGGCCTGTTGCACCGTCCACGCGCCGGTCGGGTGCGCGGTCACGCCGGCCAGGTGCAGTCGCCGAGTGCCGTGCTCGATGAAGACCAGCACATACAGCCGCTTGAGCAGCACCGTCTCGACCACAAGGAAGTCGCAGGCGATGATCGCGTGGGCTTGGGCGGTCAGGAATTGCCGCCAGGTCGGCCCGGCTCGGCGGGGCGCAGGACTGATGCCCGCGGCGTGCAGGATCTCCCACACCGTGGAGGCCGCGATCGGGTAGCCCAGGCGAGCCAACTCGCCTCGTATTCTCCGGTGCCCCCAGGTCGGGTTCTCCCGAGCCATCCGCACGACCAAAGCCTTGACCGGCCGACGAGTACCGGGCCGTCCCGGGCGCCTCCGGTCGGTGAAGGTCCACTTACGCGCTACCAGGTGACGATGCCAGCGCAAGATCGTCGCTGGCGTGACCGGGAAGACTTCCGCCCACCGGCAGCGGTGGAACAGCCGCGACAACGCCGTGAGCCAGAGCCGGTCGGCGTGATCCCACCGCGGCCGACCGCCAACCCGGCGGCGGACCACTTGGTTCTCGTGACGAAGCACCAGCAGCTCAACATCCTTGGACAGATCAGCGCGGACCAGCACCATCAGCAGGCAGAACAAGCCCCCCACCAACCGATAGACAAGCGACAACACCACATCACGATGATCGCAGCCACCGCCCTGATCACGCAGCGAAACCCCAGTTCACAGCACGAAACCGCGTTTTCGAGCGGAACAGGGTCTCGCCGAAGGTGCGCTCGATGAAGTTGGAGTGGCGGATGCGCTTGTGATGCTCGGGCGGGAAGCGCAGGTAAGTGGTCAGGCTTTGCCGGTCGGTCGGCAGGCTCTTGACCGCGCTCGGGTAGCGTCCGCCCCACGTGTCGGCGAAGGCGTCGATGCGGGCCTGCACCCACGCCACCAGGCCCGGGCCGGGCTCGATCTCCTTGTCGTCGTTGTCCGGGCTGCCGGTGTCGAAGATGTTCCAGAAGGCGGCCTTGACCTGGGCCTGGTCGCCGGCACTGACCTTCGATAGGACGTTGCGGCATTTATGGATCACACAGCGCTGACGCAGCGATCGGGGAAAGACCTGCTCAGCAGCGGCGATGAGACCGGGTGCGCCGTCGGAGACGACCAGGAGCGGTGGACGCAGCCCGCGGGTGGCCAGATCGGTCAGGAAGTCGTGCCAGGCGTCGGTCGACTCGGCCGCGGCGGCTGACAGGCCGGTGAAGACGGGTTTCCCCTCGGTGGTGATGCCCCAGGCGGCCAGCACCGGCTCGGCGCGCTGGCCGTCGTGCATCTTGAAGTGCGAGGCGTCCAGGAACAGGTAGTCCAGCTCGACGCCGGTCAGGTCGCGCCGGCTCCAGGCGTCGTACTCGGCGACGATGGCCTGGCAGATGGTCGAGACGGTCGACTTCGACAGGGCGGCCTCGGGGCCGAGGGCGTCGGCCAGGGCGCCTTCGACGTCGCGTACCGACAGGCCGCGCACGAAGGAGGCGATGACCAGGGTCTCCAGGGCGTTGGTGCGGGTCACGCCGGCGCCGAACAGGCGGGAGGCGAACGCTTCGGTGGTGCCGCGCAGTTTCGGCCGGGCGATGGTGACCGGGCCGCTGGTGGTCTTGATGGTGGTCGGGCAGTGCCCGTTGCGGTGACCGGGGCGTACGGCGTGTGCCTCGTCGCTGCTGGTGGCGGCGTCGGCGCGCTGGTAGCGGGCGCGGCCGAGGAAAGCGTCCACTTCGGCTTCGACGGCGGTCTGGATGATCAGGCGGGCACCGAGACGGGCGATGTCCTCGATGACCTCGACCAGATCACGACCTTCGGTGAACAGGGCGTCGATCTCGGCGCGGATGGCCTGAACGGGCGGTAGTGTGCGTGCCACGAGCGTAGGTCCTTGCGTAGTGCGAACTTTGGACGGTTCAGCACGGCAACCTACGCTCGTTTCCTTTTACACCGCATCTCGGACGCGACCCCCGGAGTTCATCCGGTGGATGACTGATGGAATCCTTGGCCGGTTGAGGTTCAGCTCTAGCGATCTGATGATCGATCTTGGGTGCGGGACGGGCCTCTACTCTCGCGGTCTAGGCGAGCACACCTGGCGCGGTGGTTTGCGCCGATCCCTCCCCAGCGATGTTGGAGCAACTCCCCGCCGACGAGGGTTTGATCCCGCTGTGCGCGGGAGCCGAGGACCTCGCCGAAGGCCGGGTCACGCCACCTCATGGCAGCTATGACGCGATCTCAAGGAGGTGCTTCACCACGTTGCAGATCCGCCGCAGGTCCTCGCCGGCCTGGCCCGCCTTTTGAGGCCGGGCGGGCGGATCCTTGTCGTCATGCTTCCGACGACCATCGACTACCGTTGTTCGAGGCAGCGCTGACGCTCTTCCGAGAACGGCAACCTGATCCGGAAGACGTGGCCGCTGCGATGGCTCTCAGCGGTCTTCAGGCCGAGCTGACCTACGACGCGTTTCCGCTCAGGTTCACCGTCGAGCGCTACACGCGGATGGTTCGCGACCGGTACATGTGATCCCCGGGAGCGAGCCGCGTACGTGCACCTCACCTGGAAGACCAACAAACCCTCGATTATCGCGTCGACTGACGGCTGACCACCGGTCGCCCCGGCCACGTTCACCGGTCGCTCCGGCCACGGCTCTGCGTCGCTGGGCGCCGGAGAACCGCCCAGACGATGAACGCCTGCACCATTCCGGCCGCGAAAGTCTCGAGCACCAGGAGCCCATGGTTCACAGCGGTCATGAACAGGCCGGTGCAGGCACTCGCAAGCAGCGACATGGGGAAGGTCGCGTAAAAGGCGAGAGGCCAGAGATCATTGTGATCGCCGCCAATCCAGGGTTCGGTGAGCCCGGCACGCATCGTGAACAGGCCAAGCAGGCAAAGGAGTGTCACTACACTCAGGTAGATCAGCGTTACCTTCGTCAGGCGTACGTTCGCCGTGTCGTCGTCGGGTGAGGAGTCGGTGCCGTTGGCCGCACCGCCCACCCGTTCCGCCGACCGCGCCCTGATCCCCCTGACGGCCAGCCAGAGAATGACGGTTTGCACTAGTCCGGTTGTCGTGAGCGCCCAAAGGTGTGCGGTGAGCCTGGCAGGGTCAACCGGGTCTGCGGGCATCAGCGAAGACAGCCCCGCGTCCCAAGCCCATTCAGTTCCGAGACTCAGCGGAAAAGCGGAAAGAAAGGGCCAAAGTAACTCCATGCCCCCTTTGTGGCCACCAGCCCTGAAGAAGTCCAGATGGGCGGCCAGCACAAATGTAAGCGAAGCAGCGGCGAGGACCCTCGCCCACCTTCTGCGCATCATACCCACCTTCTGAAATTACCCAGAGCGGCTTGTAGGAATCAGCACTCGGACCCGGATAAGACGATTCGCGAGCCCGAGTGCCAATAGAATATCAGCCGATCACTGGCGTTATCCTTCCGGATTCATCGCCGTTCCGCCCTGATAATATACCGCCTTGTAGTAGATATATGCCCAGTGCTCGCACACGCCAACTTCGAGCGGATAGCTATCGCACACGCCGTTCGCTAGAATGTGGAAGAAAACGGCGTCAACAGCGGTTTTCCTTGGCTTCAGGAAATTGCTGTACTTATGCGAATAGATGATACCGTACCCGTAGTCATGGCTGTCGCAGGCCCGCCGGAAGTCGAAACCTCCGGGATAATCTTTGTAGTCGCCCGGGAACACTGGATTCGTGCAGTGGTCCCATTCGACACCCACAACGGCCATGCCGTGCACCGTTCTCAGCCACTTGGGGGATTTCCTGGTGCTGAGCGGCTCTTCGGGTTCGTTGTCCATGTACACCGGATTCACCCAGCAGCCAGCTCTCTTGCCCAGCATGAAGTCCGAGGCGTAGCAAGGGGTGGTGGCTTTCACGCCTGGTGCCGGCTCGGCCGTGACCAGCTGGCCCGGTGCGCTGTAGGTGAGATTCCAGGTGCCGTCCTCCGGGGTGGTCAGCTGAGTGATGTTGCCTGTCGCATCGTAGGTATAGCTGCTCTTCAGCGGTGTGGCAGCGACCTTCGCGGTGCCCGTCTCGTAGTCACGTAGGTCGTATACCTCGCGCAGGCGCTTGTCAGCGTCGTAGGAGTAGCGGATGAGCGCCACGGCCGGTACTCCGGTACTCGCGTAGGTGATTTCCTTCAACTGGCCCGCTTGGTCTCCGAGCGTGGTTCCGGTCGCCGTGGTCTGCGTGGCGTAGGAGAAGGTGGCCGAGTGGCATCCTGATGTGGACGCGGACGCGCAGACCGTCTCCGGGTCGTCCGGGCTGGTGATCGTGCTCACCCGTCCCTGGGCATCGTAGTCCACGTGTTGTGTTCCCAGATCCGCGCCGCCCAGATCGATGATGACGCCCTCATCGCCGTTCATCCGCCAGGTGATGACGATGTCGGGCTCGCCGCCCTGCTGGGTAAAGGTGCCGTTTGCGTTCTGGAGGATCGTCTCTCCATCGGCAGCTCGCCACGTGTCTGCCCTACCCGCGACCGGATCGAACACCTTGCTACTGCCGCTGGCATGGGTGACCAGCAGGCTGCCGTCACGACTGCTGAGTCGGGCCGAGAGCATGCCGCCCAAGGGAGTCAGTCGCCAGTCGGGCCCCAGGACCTGCTCGTTCGGATTGGCCGTGTCGCCACGCGATCCCGCGCTGTGATTGCGTGTGGTGACCATGGCGCTCTCGTGGAGGTCGATGCCGTCCACGATGAATGAACCGGTCTCAGGATCGGTCCGGCCGGTACCGTCCAGGCTTGGCACCGACTCGTAGGTCACCGTCAGCGTCGGTGCGTCCTGGTCGCTGCCGTACTCGGCCGAAGCCAGGACTCGATAGTTGTCGTCCTCGGAGCCTTCATCGGCCGACTGGAGGACGACGCCGTAATTGGGCTCACCCGTCGACCACGCGGTGACGATGTCACTTACCGGCCATTCCAGGGTTCCCGGCCCGCAGTCGGAAGCGTAGGACTTGGTGACGATCACGGAGCCGTCGCTTGTGGATGATGGTGCGGTAGCCCAGGTGAGGTCGGCCGCGTCCCACTGGCTCGTGATCCTGCGCGCCTGGATTCCCGCCCCGACATCGTCCCCGCAGCCGGGTCCATCGGTGTTCAAGACGGAGAGCCGGGCATCGATGATCTTCTGCCACGCGAGCGAGGCCGTGTCGAAGACCAGGTGGGCCCGATTCTTGATACCGAAGAGACTTCCCGCTGTGAGAAAAGGAAAGGAGGGGTCGGCCCAGCTACCGTCGTCGGCCACGTCCACGTCGGCGTTGCTCGGGATGGTGTACGAACTGCTGAGGGTAACCGGGAAGGACGCCTCGTCCATGGTCGTCAAGTCGGCGGTCAGGCGTAGCTCCGAGCCGGAGTTCTCTGCCTTTGCCATGGCCTTGCCGGTTCTCGGCGACTTCGGATCAACGTGCGCGGACACCCGGGGGCCCGAGGCGAGGAGCGTGGTCTTGCCTGCTGTGCCGGTGAACACGCGGTTTTCGTGACCTGTGGCGGTGAGTCCACGGAGCGTCACGGGGAGTTTGAGATCCAGTATCTTGCCGGGCTGTTGCCGCACCACGAGTTCATAGCGGAACCCATGGGCCAGGGCAGTCAGGACGATATCCGTTCCAGGCGCGGCACCGTCTTTGTAGGTTGCCGTGTTGCCGGCGATGGTGGGACGTGGCAGTGGAGCCGGCCACTTCAGCGCGAGCGTTTCCCCGCTCTCAGTACTTACCTGCGCTAACGGTAGTGCGTCACCTCCCGCGGAAAACAGGAGTGGAATCTTCGCGACCTTCGGCTGCAGGGTCCCACTGCTTTCGACGAGTTTGGTGTCGATCGCCTGCCAGGTGGCGCTCTTCTTGATTCGGATCGGATTGGCGTGTAACTCCGCCTGGAGGCTTTTGCCGTCCGCGTTGGCGTAGTAGGTTGCGGTCTCGCTACGTAACGCCTCGATCTCGATTCGCTTGTTCTCGGTTTTGGCCTGCGTCTTTGCCTGTTCCACGGGGTCGTCCGACGCTGTTGTCCGCGCCGAGGATAACTCTGGGGTCGCGGCGGCCGGAGTGCTGACTAGTGCCGGCATTGCGGCGACCAAAGTCGTGGTGAGGGTGAGGGTTGCCGAGCGCCAAAATGTTCTGGGTGTTCGCAAGTAATTCCTTCGGTCGAGCGAATTGCCACAACCTGAAAAGTTTTATCCCAGCTTTACCTCATGTGCAAGGGTGATCAGCAATCTCAGTGCGTGTTTGAGAAGATCGTTCATGTTCGGCGTGGCGGTGTGACGACGAGAGCCAGTGCCCAATGCCGTTTAGATAGCGATCTTGCTGGTAGCCTCGCCCGGTGATCTTGCCCGGTGACACAGGTGGTTCGGGGCGGTTGACGGATCTGGTCGCGGTCGGAGCGCTGACATCGCTGATCCCTCGCCAGGTCCTGGACGCGGCCATCGCCACGCATGGATGCCGGGAGCGTCGCGTTCGCAAGCTCCCTGCGCATGTAGTCGTCTACCTGCTGATCGCGTTGTGCCTCTACCCGGACGACGACTATGAAGAGGTCTCCGAGAAACTGACGGGCATGCTGGCCCTGGCGCCGGGGTCGCGCTGGCAGACGCCGACCCGCGGGGCGATCACCCAAGCCCGCCAGCGCCTGGGAACCGAGGCGGTCAAAGAGGTGTTCCAGCAGGTCGCCCGGCCTGCGGCAACCGAGTCGACGCCGGGCGCGTGGCTGCACGGCCGGCGGGTGATGGCGATCGACGGGTTCGTCCTGGACCTGCCCGACACCGAGGCCAACGTCGCCGAGTTCGGCCGCGACAGCGCGGGCGGGTACGAGACCGCCTTCCCGCAGGCCCGGGTGGTTGCCATCAGCGAGTGCGCGAGTCACGCCATCGTGGCCGCCGACGTGGCGGGCTGCTGGGCCGGCGAGCAGACTCTCGCCTTCTCCCTGTATCGGCGGTTGACCGCGGAGATGCTGCTCACCGCCGACCGCGGCTTTTACAGCTTTCCCGCCTGGAACGAGGCCCGTCGCAGTAGCGCGCATTTGCTGTGGCGGGTCCAGGCCGGGCTGCGTCCGTATTGGCTGCGTGACCTGGCCGATGGATCCTGGCTCGCTGTCATCACCAAACCCGCCGGCCTGCGGCGATCGCAGAAGGACCGGCTGCGCGAGGCCGCCCGCCAGAGCCGAGACCTCGATCCCGACGACGCGGTGATCGTCCGGGTGGTCGACTGCACCGTGCCCAATCGCAAGGGCGAGCACATCCGGCTGATCACCAGCATCCTCGACCCGGCCGAGGCCACCGCCCAAGAGCTGGCCCGTTGCTACCACGACCGCTGGGAGGCCGAAACCGGCATCGATCAGCTCAAGACGCACCTGCGCGGGCCGGCCCGGATCCTGCGCTCCCGCGCCCCAGAGCTGGCCTATCAGGAGATCTGGGCCTTTCTGCTCACGCACTGGGCGTTATGCACGCTGATCTGCACCGCCGCCACCACGGCCGGGCTCGACCCCGACCGGATCAAGTTCCTGGGCACCGTCCGCATCGTGCGCCGCTCGGTCACCGACCGCGCGGCCTTTTCCCCCTGAGCCACCCGACGCCTCCTGGAACCGGGCCCTCTACCAGGTCGCACACCGACGCAACATGAACCCGCTCCGCCGCCACCGTTCCTACCCGCGAGCCGTCAAACGCTCACGCAAGAGCAGCTACCGCGAGCGACGTCCCTCCGACAAAGGCATCCGATACGCAGGACCGCCAACAGTCACACTGAACGCTTTTCATCCTCACGCCGCCTGCGAAACTCGGTGATTCTGCAGGACGGCGATGGCCTTGCACAGGTGGCCGGCCTTGGACGGGCTGCACCG
>NZ_SSXE01000025.1 GCF_021699195.1 Nonomuraea sp. MG754425
CACGCCCCCTGGGCGGCGGCACGGGAGCCGCCGCCGGGGTGGTCAGGGGGAGGACGGGCGGGGCGTCCGCCGGGACGCCCACCGGCGTCGTGACGAACTCAGGCCCGCGCGGACTGCCCAGCCCCCTCATGGCAGCCTCGAGAACCACGCCATCGACGCCGCCGCCGCGATCAGCCCGAAGAGCAGCCCCGCCCCCACGAACCACTGCCAGATCTCCTGCCACTCCGTGCGGTAGCCGACCGACGTGCCGATGTCGTCGTAGACCGCCTGCAACTCGTCGCCGCTGGCCGCCTCGTAGAAGCCGCCGCCCGCCGACTCGGCCAGGGCGCGCAGCGCGGGGCCGTCCACCGGCACCGGCATCTCGCGGCCCGACATGCTGATGGTGCCGTCCGGCGTGCCGTACGCGATGGTGGTGACGGGCACGCCGCGCGAGGACGCCTCGGTCGCCGCGTCGCCCGCCGTGCGGCCGGTCGTGTTGGAGCCGTCGGACAGCAGCACGATGTGCGCGGGCGGCGACTCCTCCTCCGGGTCGAGCGCGGCGATCGCCTCCAGCGAGGAGAAGACGGCCTCGCCGATGGCCGTGCCCGAGTCCAGGCTGAGCCGGTCGAGCGCGCTCAGCACCGCGGGCCGGTCCCTGGTGGGCGGCACCGCGACGGACGCCGCGGACGAGAACGACACCAGCCCCAGGTTGAACCGCTCCGGCAGCCCGTTCACGAACTGCCTGGCCGCCTGCTTGGCCGCCTCGAACCGGTTCGGCGAGACGTCGGTGGCCCCCATGGACGCCGACACGTCGAACGCCACCATGATCGTGGCCCGCTCCCTGGGCACCCGCACCTCGGCCGACGGCCGGGCGATGCCCACCACGAGCAGCGCGAACATCAGCAGCAGCGCCGCCGCGGGCACGTGCCTGCGCCACCCCGGCTGCCGGGGCGCCACCTTGTCGAGCAGGTCGAGGTTGGTGAAACGGACGGCGTAGGCGGTCCTGCTCCGCAGCGCCGTGATCACGTACAGCAGGGCGAGCAGGAGCACGGGGACGAGCAGCAGCAGCCAGACGGGCGAGATGAGGGTCACGCCACGTCACCCCCTCCCTCCGACGTCCGTCCCCGGCGGGACGGGCTCACCGCCGACGCGGCCAGGCGGCGCTGGCGCACGACGTGCCCCATCAGGTCACGCACCCAGTCCCGGTCGGTACGCAGCCGCAGGTGCGCGGCCCCGGTCCGGCGCAGCCCCTGGGAGATGGCGTCCCGCTGCCCGGCCGCCGCCTCGGCGTACCGGCGGCGCAGCCGGGCGTTGCCGGTGGCGACCTCGCGCCGGCGTCCCGTCTCCGGGTCGACCAGCGTGAGGATGCCCACGTCGGGCAGCGTCAGCTCGCGCGGGTCGAGCACCTCCACGGCCAGCACCTGGTGCCGGGCGGCGAGCCGGCGCAGGGGGAGCTCCCACGTGCCGGGCTCGTCGAGGAAGTCCGACACCACCACGACCAGGCCGCGCCGCCGCACCACCCGGCCGAGTTGCCCGGCCGCCACGCCGAGCAGCGGCTCGGCCACCCCCGGCGGGGTGCGCGGCAGCGCGAACGCCGCCTGGAGCAGCGCCATCAGGTGCGGCCGGCCCGTCCTGGCGGGCAGCGTCCTGACCCCGCCGCCGTGCAGCAGGTGGGCGCCGATCCGGTTGCCCGTGCGCTGGGTGAGGAAGCCGACGGCGGCCAGGGCCGACACGGCCAGCTCCCGCTTCTCCATCGCCGCGGTCCCGAAGTCCATGCTGGCGGTGGCGTCGAGCAGCCCCCAGATCTCCAGCTCCCGGTCCGCGACCAGGTCACGGACGTGCGGCTCGTTCGTACGGGCGGTGACGTTCCAGTCCATCCGCCGCACGTCGTCCTCCGGCTGGTACGGCCGGGACTCCGCGGGCTCGCTGCCCGGCCCCGGCACCAGTCCCAGACGCTCCCCCTGGAGCAGTCCATCCAGTCTCCTGGTGATCGTCAGTTCGAGCCTGCGCAGCGCGGGCTCGGCCATCAGGTACGGCTTCATGCCACCGCGTCCCGCCGCGTCTCGGGCCGCGGCAACTCGTACGGAGGCGTCTCCTGGCTGGGGGCGATGACCGGCAGCGGCACCGCCGCCACCACCCGGTCCACGACCTGCCGGGGCGGCACCCCGTCGGCCAGCGCGTCGAAGGAGAGCACGAGCCGGTGCGCCATGACGTCGTGCGCCAGGTCCCGTACGTCCTCCGGCAGCACGTAGTCGCGCCCCCGCAGCAGCGCCAACGCCCGGCCGGCCGCCAGCAGGCCCAGCGTGGCCCTGGGGCTGACGCCGAAGGCCAGCAGCCGCCCGACGTCCGGCACCCCGTACCGCTCGGGGTCGCGGGTGGCGTAGACCAGGCGGACGGCGTACTCGGCGACCGCGTGGTGCACGAAGACCCGCTCGGCCCGGCGTTGCAGGGCGACGACCTGCTCCGGGTCGAGCACGTTCTGGGGCGTGGGCGGGTCCACGCTCATGCGGTAGACGATCGCCAGCTCTTCCGACTCGCTGGGATAGTCCACGTCGATCTTCATGAGGAAGCGGTCGCGCTGTGCCTCGGGCAGGTGGTAGACGCCCTCGGACTCGATCGGGTTCTGGGTGGCCAGCACCAGGAACGGCCTGGGCACCTCGTACGTGACACCGCCGATGCTCACCTGGCGCTCGGCCATGATCTCCAGCAGCGCGGACTGCACCTTCGCGGGCGCCCGGTTGATCTCGTCGGCCAGCAGCAGGTTCACCATGACGGGGCCGAGTTCGACGTCGAACGACTCCGTGGAGGGCCGGTAGATCCTCGTGCCGACGATGTCGGACGGCACCAGGTCAGGCGTGAACTGGATACGCGCGAACGTCCCCCCGGCCACCGTGGCCAGGGTCTCGGCGGCCAGCGTCTTGGCGATGCCGGGGACGCCTTCGAGCAGGCAGTGCCCCTTGGCGACGACCGCCACGAGCAGCCGCTCGACCATCCGGTCCTGGCCCACGATCACGCGCTTGACCTCGAACAGGGCGCGCTCCAGCAGCGCGGGCTCCGTCACGGCTGGACGCTTCCGTGGTGGCACTCGTCCACGACGACGCGCAGTTCCAGAGCGGTCGGCTCCGGATCGGCGAACGCCGCGCTTCCGGTCAGCAGCAGTGCGCCGGCGGCGAGCACCACAAGAGCGAAACGTGATGTACGCATGGATTCCTCGTCCCCTCGATGTCTTGCTGCGAATGTCATCAAGAGACCGCGAAAGCTGGCGTAACCATCGCCTTTACACGGTTTTTCGGTCGAGGGCCGGAGTAACACGCGAAAAGGGGCCGCTCCCGAGGAGCAGCCCCTATTCCCGTCGCCGGACGGTCAGTCGTTCAGGTGCTGGCGCAGGTACGACTCGACGCCGTCGATCGCGATGCGCTCCTGCGCCATCGTGTCGCGCTCGCGGATCGTCACCGCGTGGTCCTCGAGGGTGTCGAAGTCGACCGTGATGCAGAACGGCGTGCCGATCTCGTCCTGGCGCCGGTAGCGGCGGCCGATCGCGCCGGCGTCGTCGAACTCGACGTTCCACCGCCGCCGGAGCTGGGCGGCCAGGTCGCGCGCCTTCGGCGACAGGTCGGCGTTGCGCGAGAGCGGCAGCACCGCGGCCTTGACCGGGGCGAGCCGGTGGTCGAGCCGCATGACGGTGCGCTTCTCCATGACGCCCTTGGCGTTGGGCGCCTCGTCCTCGCTGTAGGCGTCGAGCAGGAACGTCAGCGCGGCCCGGTCGACGCCGGCCGCCGGCTCGATGACGTAGGGGACGTAGCGCTCGCCGCTCTCCTGCTCGAAGAAGCTGAGGTCGACGCCCGACGCCTTGGAGTGGGCGGTGAGGTCGAAGTCGGTGCGGTTGGCGACGCCCTCGAGCTCACCCCACTCGGTGCCGGTGAAGTTGAAGCGGTACTCGATGTCGACCGTGCGCTTGGAGTAGTGGGACAGTTTGTCCTGGGGGTGCTCGTAGAGGCGCAGGTTGTCCTTGTTGATGCCCAGGTCGGAGTACCAGCGGTAGCGCTCGTCGATCCAGTACTGGTGCCACTCCTCGTCGGTGCCGGGCTTGACGAAGAACTCCATCTCCATCTGCTCGAACTCGCGGGTGCGGAAGATGAAGTTGCCCGGCGTGATCTCGTTGCGGAACGACTTGCCGGTCTGGCCGATGCCGAACGGGATCTTCTTGCGCGCCGACTGCTGCACGTTGAGGTAGTTGATGAAGATGCCCTGCGCGGTCTCGGGCCGCAGGTAGGCCAGGCCCGACTCGTCCTCGATCGGGCCGAGGTAGGTCTTGAGCAGGCCGCTGAACTGCCTGGGCTCGGTGAAGGTGCCCTTGTTGCCGCAGTTGGGGCAGGTGATGTCGGCCAGGCCGGACTCGGGGGCCTTGCCGTTCTTCTCCTCGTACGCCTCGATCAGGTGATCGGCGCGGAAGCGCTTGTGGCAGGACAGGCATTCGGTCAGCGGGTCGGTGAAGGTCTCGACGTGGCCGCTGGCCCGCCACACCTCGGGGGCCAGGATGACGCAGGAGTCGAGGCCCACCACGTCGTCACGCGACTGGACCATCGACAGCCACCACTGCCGCTTGACGTTGTTCTTCAGCTCGACGCCCAGTGGACCGTAGTCCCAGGACGCGCGCAGTCCGCCGTAGATCTCGCTCGACGGGTAAACGAGCCCGCGGCGCTTGGCGAGGCTGACGATGGTGTCCATGACGTCGGTGCGTCGTGCCATTTTGGATGATTCTCTTTCCGGCTGGAGGTCGGCGAGGGAAATTTGGTGAGATCCCAGCTTAGGGGACGGGCACCCGCTCTCGCGCGCCAGTAATGCTACGCCCCGTCGCGGGTGTAGACGTCCTCGAACGCACTGGGCTCGTTCAGCATCAGGATCATCAGGGGATACATCACCATTCGGGCGGCGGACAGCGCCCGGCGGTAGAAGCCCGCGCCCTCCCATTCCGTGACCAGGGCCCACAGATTGGGCTCGTCGACCGAGCGGGCCAGCCTGCCCCGCAGGTAGCCGGGCTGGGTGGCGAACGTGTCAAGGATGGTGTGGCCCTGCTTGACGAAGTCTTGGGACTGGGACTCTGGAACGGTGTATCGGATCACGGCGAGCACCCGACCAGCCTAAAGGTGCGGACGGGCCGCCACAGGCCGGCGGGCGAGGTATCTCCCGCCTCCGTGGCGGCGATTTGCCGGATCCTGGGGGCCTTTGCCGGGAAGGTCCGCGCCCGTGCCGTGGCCGTTCCCCGTAGGCTCTGGTGCGTGGCCCCTGACAACAAGCAGCCCCAGGGCGAGCAGTACTTCACGCCTGGCGCGACCGGCCTGCGCAAGACGGTCGAGCGGCGCAGCGCGGTGCCGATGACGTTCCTGTTCACGCAGGTGCCCCGGTGGGTGACGCCGGTGGTGCTGGTGATCCTGCTGCTGGCGGGGTTCGCCGCGGCCAACCCGCTGGGCGGGCTGGCCGTGCTGCCGGTGCTCGCCTTCGTGGGCTGGCTGGCCTACCTGTCGTGGCCGTCGCTGGGGGCGGGCGGGAAGGTGATGCGGGTCGCCATGCTGACGTTCCTGGTGCTCCTCGCGGCGACCCGCTTCGGGATCTTCTGAGCGCCCGTCAGGGCAGCAGCGTGTAACTGGGGAAGTTGCCCGGCAGGCGCTCGGCGTCCTGGCCGACGGTGGCGGCGCGGACGAGCAGGTCGCCGCCGACGAACGCGCCGCGCCACGACGCGCCGAGCCCGCCGAACAGCTCCTCGCGGTCCCCGCGCGAACGCGGCCGGTTGTGGCCGACCTTGAAGGCGCGCACCTCGGGCGACAGCCGCCGGTAGGTCTCCTCCTCGTCGCAGGACAGCGTGGCGACCAGCGCGCCGTTGCTGGCGTTCATGGCGGCCAGCAGCTCCGCCTCGGTGTCCACCAGGACGACGGTGTCCACCGGGCCGAACGGCTCGGCGTGGTGGAGGGGTGAGGACGGGGGCGGGTTGAGCAGCGCGGTCGGGGCGAAGTAGGCGGAGGTGTCCTGGCCCGGCAGGAAGTGGCCGGACTCGAGCGAGGCCCGGTGGATGGGCACGCCGCCCCGCGTCACCGCCTCGTTCACCTGGTCGGCCAGTTCCTTGGCCTTCGAGGCGTTGATCAGCGGCCCGAAGTCGAGCGCGGGCAGCGGGTCGTCCGGTTCCGCGACGGCCAGCGGGTGGCCGAACCGCAGCGAGCCGACGGCCTCCAGGTAGGCGGCCAGGAACTCGTGGAACAGCGAGCGCTGCACGACGAAGCGCGGGTAGGCGGTGCAGCGCTGCTTGGCGTAGTCGAAGGAGCCGCGCAACTGGCGGGCGAGCAGGTCCCAGTCGCCGTACTCCCAGATGCCCCAGCAGTTGAGCCCCTCCTGCTCCAGGACGTGCCGCCGGCCGAGGTCGGCCAGGGAGGTGGCGACCTTCGCCCCGGCGTCCCTGCCGCCCACGAACGACACGCAGCCCAGCGCGGTGGAGCCGACGAGCACCGGTGACAGCTCCGCCCCTCCCCCGCTGACCAGCGTGAACGGCAGCCCTTCGCGTACGGCCAGCGCGCAGGCGAGGGTCAGGCAGCACAACCCGCCGTCGGTGGGGGTCTTGGCGATCACGGCGTTGCCGGCCAGCGCCTGCACGAGCATGGCGTGCATGAGCACGCTCATCGGATAGTTCCAGCTCGCGATGTTGCTGACGGGGCCGGGCAGCGGCGTGCGGCCGTCCACCATGCGGTCGATCTCCTCGACGTACCAGCGCACGCCGTCGAGGCAGCGGTCGACGTCGGCGCAGGCCGTCTTCCACGGCTTGCCGATCTCCCAGACCAGCAGCAGGGCCAGCAGGTCGCGGTGCGCGGCCATGGACTCCACCGCGGCCGACACCATGGCCTTGCGTTCGGCGAGCGGAAGGTGCCGCCAGCGCCGGTGCTCCTCGGCCGCGCCCGCGACGGCCCGTGCCGCGCCCGCCCGGTCGAGCCTGGGCGGGCCGGCGATGGCGGTGCCGTCGAGCGGCGAGAAGCCGGGCACCGGCCGCCCGTCGCGGTGCCAGACACCGCCCCAGTGGTTCAGCACCCGGTCGTCGTGGAAGGCTTCAGGGGCCGCCGTACACGCTTGCTCGTAGGCGTCCCGCCAGGACGTACCCGGCTTGAGCCGCATAAGCTCCTCCTCAGTAGAGTCTCGGCCGGCTCTCGGTCCCACTCGATCAGAGCCTGGTCGGATCCCGGTCGGACCTCAGTCGGACCAGTCGGCGGCGATGAGCTCGGGCACCGGCTCGAACTCCTTGATCGCCTCCAGCGAGGGCCCCATGGCGGCGTTGGCCTCGCGCTCCACCATCACCTCGACCAGCACCGGCAGGCGCTTGGCCGCCGCCTGCGCGCTCGCCCACGCCAGCGCGTCGCGGATGTCGCCGGGCAACTCGACCCGGCGCGCCGGGCAGCCGAACGCCTCCATGGCCTTGACGTGGTCGATGCCGCCCTCGCCGTAGTGCAGGTCCACGGCGTAGTTCATCTCGTACGGCAGTTCCGCCTGCCGGATCAGCCCCAGGTACTCGTTGTTGATCATGACGATGACGAACGGCACCCGGTACTGCGCCGCCACCGCCACCTCCTCCATCAGGAACTGGAAGGAGTAGTCGCCGACCACCGCCACGACCTGCCGCTCCGGGTGGGCGAGCTTGACCCCCATGGCCGCGGGCACCTCCCAGCCCAGCGGCCCGGCCTGCCCGCAGACCAGGTAGCGGCGCGGCAGGTAGGTGGTCTGGAACTGGCCGGACCAGATCTGGTAGAGCCCGATGGCGGTGACGAACGTGGTGTCGCGCGGGAAGTACTCGTTGATCTCCCTGAACACCCTGGGCGGCTTGATGGGCACGTCGTCGAAGTCGTCGCGGCGTCCCAGGGTGCCGCGCAGTTCGGCGACCCGCCGCGGCCACCTGCCCGGCTCGCGCGGGCCGCCGCGGCGGCGGGCCTCGTCGCGCAGCCCGGCCAGCACGGGCCGGGCGTGGCCGAGCACGCCGAGGTCGGGCTCGAAGACCCGGCCGATCTGCATGGGGTCGATGTCCACGTGCACGAACGTGCGGCCCCGCCGGTAGACGTCGAGGTCGCCGGTGTGCCGGTCGCCGAACCGGGCGCCCACGGCCAGCACCATGTCGCTCTCCAGGAACGCGGCGTTGCCCCACCGGGTCTGCGTCTGGATGCCGGCCATCCCGGCGAACAGCGGGTGGTCCTCGGGGAAGGCGCCCTTGCCCATGAGCGTCACCTGCACCGGGACCTGGAGGTGCTCGGCCAGCGCCCGCAGCTCGTCGGTCGCCTCGCCGATGATCACGCCCCCGCCGGCCAGGATGATCGGCCGCCGGGCCGCCTCCAGCAGGTCCATGGCCGCGCGGACGGCCTTGGGCAGCGGTTCCGGCGCCTCGACGGGCAGCGGCGCGTCCAGGGCGGGGTCGTAGCGGCAGGAGCCGCGCTGGACGTCGAGCGGCAGGTCGATGAGCACCGGGCCGGGCCGTCCCGAGCGGGCGACCCGGAACGCCTCACGGAACAGCCACGGCGCCTGGGCGGGCTCCTTGAGCTGGACGGCCCACTTGGTCACCGGGCGGGCGATCTCCACGATGTCCACCGCCTGGAACGCCTCCTGGTGCAGCTTGGAGGTCACGGCCTGGCCGGTGACGCAGATGATGGGGATGGAGTCGGCCAGCGCGGTGTACAGGCCGGTGATCATGTTCGTGCCCGCCGGGCCGCTGGTGCCGACGCAGACGCCGACGTTCCCGGTGACCCTGGCCCAGCCGTCGGCCGCGTGGGTGCCGCCCTCCTCGTGGCGGACGGTGACGTGCCGGATCGAGCTGTTCTGGAGCGCGGCGTAGAAGGGCAGGATGGCCGCGCCGGGGATGCCGAAGACCGTGTCCACGCCCTCCGACTCCAGCACCCGCACCACGGCCTCCATGCACGGGACCTTCGTCATGCGTTCAGCCTTTCGATCACCTTCAGCAGGGCGGAGTGGTCGAGCGAGCCGTGGCCCTGCGCTCTGGCCGCGGCCACGAGCTGGGCGACCTGCCCGGTGAGCGGCAGGCTGACGCCGGCCTCGCGGGCGGCGGCCAGGGCGATGCCCATGTCCTTGTGGTGCAGGTCGATGCGGAAGCCGGGGGCGAACTCCCGCCGGACCATGGTGTGCCGCTTGAGCTCCAGGATCCGGGAGCCCGCCAGGCCGCCGGCCAGCACGTCGAGCCCCGGCGCCGGGTCCACGCCGGACGCCTCCAGCAGCACGATCGCCTCCGCCACCAGCCCGTAGATGCCGCCCACGACGAGCTGGTTGGCGGCCTTGACGGTCTGGCCCGCGCCGGCCGGGCCGACGTGGACGATCGTGACGCCGAGCCGCTCCAGGACGGGCCTGGCCTCCTCGACGTCCTCGGGCGCCCCGCCGACCATGATCGACAGGGTGCCGTCCACCGCGCCGCGCTCGCCGCCGCTCACGGGGGCGTCCAGGGCCCGTACGCCGACCGCCGCGGCCTGCCGGGCGACCCAGCGGGAGGTCTCGGGCTTGATCGTGCTCATGTCGATGTAGAGCAGGTTCGGCCGGCCGTACTCGACGATGAGCGGTGCGACCTCCTCGACCTGCGGCGAGTCGGGCAGCATCGTGATCACGACGTCGGCGCCGGCGACCGCGTCCACCACGCCGGCGGCGCCCTTGCCGCCCAGGGCGGCCAGGTGCCCAACGCGCTCGGCACTCACGTCATAACCAGTCACGACATATCCGGCTTTGAGGAGGTTGGCCGCCATCGGGCTGCCCATGATCCCCAAGCCGACGAACCCGATGTTCATGCCCGCCTCCAGTCGAACGCGCCCGGCCCCTGGTGCCGGTACTCCAGGCCCACGTGACCGCGGTAACCCGCCGCTTCCAGCCGCGCGAAGATCTCCGGGTACGGCATCCGCCCGCTCCCCGGCCGCCCCCTGCCGGGGTCGTCGGCGATCTGCACGTGCCCGAACCGGCCCGCGTGCCGGTCGATGAGCGCGAGCACGTCCTCGCCCATCCGGTGCAGGTGGTAGAGGTCGGCCAGGAACGCCACGTTGTCCCGGTCCACCCGGTCGATGAGCTCGAACGCCGCCTCCGACGACGTGATCGGGTAGAGCGGGTTGTCGTGGGAGTTCAGCGCCTCGACGACCACGGTCGCGCCGATGTCCCGCGCGGCGTCGGCCGCCCCGCGCAGGTTCGCCACCGCCAGGTCGGCGTCGGTGCCGGGGCCGTTGCCGTACAGCGCGTTGAGCACCGTGCAGCCGAGTTCGCCGGCCAGGCGCACGGCGACGTCGATGTTGGCCTGGAACCGGGCCGAGCCCCTGGGCCTGGCCAGCAGCCCGCGCTCGCCCGCCGCCATGTCGCCGGCGTCGAAGTTCAGCCCGGTCAGGCGTACGCCCGCGTCCTCGACGGCCCGGCGCAACTCCGCCAGCGCCACGCCGCCGGGGTCGGGGCCGTCGAACGGCCACCACAGCTCCACGGCGTCGAACCCGTGCTTGGCCGCCGCGGCCGGGCGCTCCAGCAGCGGCAGGTCCGTGAAGAGGATGGACAGGTTGACGGCGAACCTCATGACGCCGCCTTCGGCAACACCGAGCGCATCAGCCGGGCGGTCTCCGAAGGAGTCCGGCCCACCCGCACGCCGACCGCCTCCAGGGCCTCCTTCTTGGCCTGGGCGGTGCCCGACGAACCGGACACGATCGCGCCCGCGTGCCCCATCGTCTTGCCCTCCGGGGCGGTGAACCCGGCCACGTACGCGACCACGGGCTTGGTGACGTTCGCCGCGATGTAGGCGGCGGCCCGCTCCTCGGCGTCGCCGCCGATCTCGCCGATCATGACGATGGCGTCGGTGCCCGGGTCGTCCTGGAACGCCTGGAGGCAGTCGATGTGCGTGGTGCCGATCACCGGGTCGCCGCCGATGCCGACGGCGGTGGAGAAGCCGAGGTCGCGCAGCTCGTACATGAGCTGGTAGGTCAGCGTGCCGGACTTGGAGACCAGCCCGATGCGGCCCGCCGAGGTGATGTCGGCGGGGATGATCCCGGCCGACGACTGGCCGGGGCTGATCAGGCCGGGGCAGTTGGGCCCGATGACCCTGGTCGCGCCGCCGGCCAGGGCGCGGAAGCGGACGGCGTCGTGCACCGGCACGCCCTCCGTGATCACCACGCAGAGCGGCACCCGCGCCGCCACCGCCTCCTCGACGGCCGAGGCGGTGAAGCGCGGCGGCACGAAGACCACCGACACGTCCGCCCCGGTCTGCTCGACCGCCTCGGCGACCGAGCCGAACACCGGCACCGTGCGCTCGCCGAAGTCCACCGACCGGCCGCCCTTGCCGGGCGTCACCCCGGCCGTGACGTCGGTGCCGGCGGCGAGCATCCGCGCCGTGTGCCGGGTGCCCTCCGCGCCCGTCATGCCCTGGACGAGCACCCGGCTGTCCTTGGTCAGAAAGATCGCCATTTACGCACCTGCCGCGAGTCTGGCCGCCATCTCGGCGGCGCCGTCCATGGTGGAGACCTGGCGTACCGCCGGGTGCCGGGCGTCGCTGAGGATGCGCCGGCCCACCTCGGCGTTGTTGCCGTCCAGCCGTACGACGATGGGCCGGCCGCGGCCACGCTCGCCGAGCAGTTCGAGCGCGGTGACGATGCCGTTGGCCACCGCGTCGCAGGTCGTGATGCCGCCGAAGACGTTGACCAGCACCGAGCGCACGTCGGGGTCGCCCAGGATGATCTCCAGGCCGTCGGCCATGACCTGGGCGGACGCGCCGCCGCCGATGTCCAGGAAGTTCGCCGGGTCCGCGCCGGCGCCCGCCACCACGTCGAGCGTGCTCATCACCAGCCCGGCGCCGTTGCCGATCACGCCGACCGTGCCGTCCAGCTTCACGTAGTTGAGCCCTTTGGCCCTGGCGCGGTCCTCCAGGCTGCCGGTGCGCTCGTCGTAGTCCTCCCAGGAGTGGCGGAAGGCCGCGTTGCCGTCGAGGGTGACCTTGCCGTCGAGCGCCACGATCCGCTGGTCGGTGGTGCAGATCAGCGGGTTCACCTCGACGAGCAGCGCGTCCTCCGCGACGAGCACCCGCCACAGCCGTTCCAGGACCTCGGCCGCCTGCTCGGGCAGGCCCGCCTTGGCCGCGAGCAGCCTGGCGGTGTCGGCGTCCACGCCCGCCACGGGGTCGATGGGCAGCTTCACGATGGCGTCGGGGTCGGTGGCGGCCAGTTCCTCGATCTCCATGCCGCCCTGGCCCGACACCATCGCCAGGAACCCGCCCTCGGCGCGGTCCACCAGGAAGGCCGCGTAGTACTCCTCGAACGGCACCGTCGCGGACTCCACCAGCACGCGGCGCGCGGTGTGCCCCTTGATGTCCATCCCGATGACCCGGGCGGCCTCCGCCTCGGCCGCGGCCGGGCCCGCCGCCGCCCTGATCCCGCCCGCCTTGCCCCGGCCGCCGGTCTTCACCTGGGCCTTGATGACGACGGGCGCGTTCAGCCCGGCCGCGATCGCGCGGGCCTCGGCCGGTGTGGCGGCGGTCCGGCCTGCGGGAACCGGGATCCCGTGACGCCCGAAGAGCTCCTTCGCCTGGTACTCGTACAGGTCCATTCGAGCCTCCTTTGTAGACGGTATACCGTATGGAGTATCCTTCGTCTAGGGTCTCGACAGGCCGTCTGGTGCGGGATATTCCATACAGTATGGAGAATGCAATCAGGGATTGGCGGGGCCGGCCGTACCGCCCCGGGCCCGTCCCGGCCGACCGCACCCGCATGTTCCGGCTGGCGCTGGCCGCGATGGCGGCGATCAGCCCGCTCCAGTACGGCTTCGCCGCCCTGCTCACCGGGCAGGACGGCGGGCTGACCCTGCTGACGGTCTGGATCGCCTGCCAGGCCGCCGGCGCCCTGCCCGCGCTCCACCTCGTCAGACGGCGGCGGCTCGGCGTGCGCGCCTGCCTGGCGGCCGGAGCCGCCCTGTCCGGCCTCGGCCTGGCCACGGCCGCCCTGGCCGTCCCCGCCGTTGCCCCAGTCGCGGGGGCCGCGGTCGCCGGGGTCTCCCCGCCTGCGGGAGGCGATCCGGCGGCGCTGCTCTCCGCCGGCGGGCTCCTCGCGCTCATCGGTTACGCCGTGCTCGGCGGGCTGGGCGCGGGCCTGGTCTACGGGGTCTGCGGCGAGGTCGTCTCCTCCTGGTATCCCGAACGGCCCGCCGCCCGCGTCGGCCTCATCACCGGCGCCTTCGGCTACGGGGCCGTGCCCCTGCTGCTCTGGGCGGGGATCGCCCCGGGCACGACCCCGGTCGCCTTCCTGGCCTGCGCCGCGCTCGCCACCGCCGTCATCGCGACCGCCGCCCGCCGCCTCCGGCTGCCGCCGCCTCTGTGGTGGCCCGGCGACGTGGACCCGCGCACCCACGCCCTGGACGCGGCCCGGCTGCGCACCTCCCCCGAGGCCGTCAAGCAGTTCGGGCTCGCGCAGGCCCTGCGCACGCGCACGCTTCCGGCGCTCGCCTTGATGCTGGTGTGCGCGGGCGCGGTCTCGGTGTTCGACGTGATCGTGGTGGCGGGCACCGGCGCGTGGGGCGCGGTGGCCCTGCTCGTGGCGCTCAACGGCGCGGGCCGCTCGGCGGCGATGCGGGCGGCGGAGCAGTTCGGCCGCCGGCGGGTCCTGGCCGCCGTCTTCGGCTCGCTCGCCCTGGGCCAGATCCTGCTGGCGGTGGCCGTCCAGAACGCGCACGAGGGGGCCGGCGCGGGGCCGCTGCTGTGGCTGGGGGCGCTGGCGGCCGGGCTGGGCGGCGGGGCCTTCTACCCGCTGCTCGCCAGCCTCGTCCGCGAACTGTTCGGCACCGAGCGGGCCACCGAGATCCACGCCGTCGTCTACAGCGCCAAGGCCCTGGCCGGCGTGCTGGCGGCGGGCCTGGCCCTCACCGCGCTGACGGCCCCCGGCGGAGCACTCCTGGCCGCCGCCGCGCTGGCGGCGTTGCCGGCCCTGGCCACGCCGCGCCTGCGCATCCCGGGACTGCCCGCCACCATCCCGCTGTGACAGCGTCGCGCCCCGCGAGACGACCCTCTGTCACACAGGCCGCCACGACGCGACGCTCTGTGACGAGGCTCACGGCCGGAAAGAACCCCTGGACGGTATGCTGTAGGCAGTCGACGAAAAACCAAATGCGCCTATTCCTGGAGACTTGACCATGTTGCTGTCGGATCAGGCCGGTCAGACGGCGGCCGCCAAGATTCCCCGCCCCGCCACGCTCCGGGAGAGCGTGATCGAGGCTATCCAAGAGCTCATCGTCTCCGGCCAGCTCAAGCCCGGTCAGCACCTCGTGGAGAGCGAGCTGGCCGAGCTGCTCGGAGTCTCCAGGCAGCCCGTACGCGAGGCGCTCCAGCAGCTCAGCGGCGAGGGCTGGGTCGATCTCCACCCGGGCCAGGGCGCGTTCGTGCACGTGCCCACGCTGGAGGAGGCCGATCAGCTCCTCGCGGTCCGCACGCTGCTGGAGACCGAGTCCGCCAGGCTCGCCGCGCAGCACGCCGGCGAGGACGGCGTACGGCGGCTGCGCGTCCTTTGCGAGCGCGGCATCGCCGCCGTCCGCTCCGACGACGTGGACGACGCCGTGGCGACCAACTCCGAGCTGCACGCCCTGGTCACCGACCTGTCGGGCAACAAGGTGCTGGCCGAGCTGGCCTCCCAGGTGGCCCGGCGGGTGCGCTGGTACCACACGCCGGTGGCCCGCCAGCGCGGCATGGCCTCGTGGGACGAGCACAAGGCGCTGATCGACGCCATCGAGGCGGGCGACGAGCGCCGGGCCGCCAAGATCATGCGCGAGCACACCGAGCACACCCGGGCCTCCTACATGGAACAGCGGGAGAACGAGCCGCTGGAGCCCGCCCCCAAGCCGGTGCGCCGCCGCCGGCCCCGGCAGCTCGGTTGACGCGACCGTCACACAAGGCCACCCGCTCCGAAACACCCCAGGTGGAGGGTGGGAGCCAGACCGATCGGAGGTGCATGACCATGAAGGCGTTCATCCGCTTTCTCCTCGGTGATCCCCTGGGCCAGGCGGCGGACGGCCGGGCCATGGGCATCGGCCTGAACGCCGCGCTCAGGAAGCACTACTCGGCCGACGACGCCGAGCACTACCTGCGGCAGTGGAGCTCCGGCCACGACGTGCGAAGAGCCCGCGGCACCGAACCGCGGCACTGAGAGACGAGACGAAGCCACGACGTCGAGCCGCGGCAGGGAGCGGCCACCCCGGAGGGCAGCCGCCGGCCCCGCGCGCGGCCCGGTTCAACGATCCGCGGTCTCCGGCTCCTTCGCCTTCCTGGCATCGCGGGCCGACTTGAGCAGGCTCAGCACCGTCGTGACGGCGAGGGTGCCGATGATGACCCCGAGCGAGACCATGATCGGGATCTCCGGCGCCCACGACACCCCGTCGTGGTGCAGGGCCTCGAGGATCAGCTTCACGCCGATGAAGGCCAGCACCACCGACAGGCCCTTGCTCAGGTAGACCAGCCGGTCGAGCAGGCCGCCGAGGAGGAAGAACAACTGCCGCAGCCCCATGAGGGCGAAGGCGTTGGCGGTGAAGACCAGGTAGGGCTCCTTGGTGAGGCCGAAGATGGCCGGGATCGAGTCCAGCGCGAACAGCAGGTCGGTGGTCCCGATGGCGACCATCACGATCAGCATCGGGGTGACCATCCGGCGGCCGTGGTGCACGGTGAGGCGGGCGCCGTGATAGGTGTCCGTCGTCGGCAGCACCCGGCGCACCGTGCGCAGGGCGATGTTCTCGGAGAACTCCGCCCCCTCCTCCTCGCTGCCGACCAGCTTCCACGCGGTGTAGACGAGGAACGCGCCGAAAACGTAGAAGAGCCAGTCGAACCTGGTGACCGCCTCGGCTCCGGCGGCGATGAAGCCGCCGCGCATGAGCAGCGCCAGGATGATGCCGATGAGCAGCACCTTCTGCCGGTACTGCCGCGGCACCTGGAACCGGCTCATGATCAGCAGGAAGACGAACAGGTTGTCCACGCTGAGCGAGTACTCGGTGATCCACCCGGCGAAGAACTCCCCGCCGTGCGCGGGCCCCGAGAGCAGCAGCAGCCCGACGCCGAAGCCCACGGCCAGCGCCACGTAGAACGAGACCCAGGCCACGCACTCCTTGAAGCTGGGTTCGTGCGGGTTGCGGGCCACGAGCCAGAAGTCGAACGCGAGCACCACGCAGAAACCGCCGATGGTGGCGGCCCAGATCCAGAACGGCAGCTCCATGGCCGGGACCATCTACGCGTCCCCCTTCCGGGGCCTTTTCCGGGTGCGCATGAGCCGGGCGAAGCGCACGTACTTGTCGAGCAGGTCCTGGGCGAGCGGGTTGTCGCCGGCCACGCGCATCAGCCAGTGCGGCATGACCCTCTCGTGCAGCCAGAGGAAGCCGATCGCGAAACCGAGGGCGATCATCGCCTGGTAGGCCAGGAACGCGGGCACGCCCTCGATGAGCCCACCCGTGGGGGCCGCGATCTCCTGTGTCAGCCGGGACACCGGGAAGGCGGCCATCCAGTACAGGCCGATCGGCCCGAAGGTCCCCGGGCGGAAGACGTTGTGACCGAGCAGCATGCCGTACAGGCCGCCGAAGAGCGCCAGCGGCGTGGCGAGTGCCAGCGCCGCCAGCGCCGCCATCGCGGTGGGCTGCCCCGCGAACAGGGTCAGCCCACCGGCCATGGCTCCGGCGACGGCTCCGATCGACGCCCCTGGCAGGGCGAGTTCGAGGCTGTGCCGTCCGATCATCAGCCCACGACCACGCCGTAGGCGAACAGGCTGTAGAAGAGCATGCCGAGATAGAAGACCGCGCCGAAGCCGATGATCGCGTTCGACCACCATCTCGGCCTGATCGGCTTGGGCAGCATGCGGTTGTTCACCAGGAGCAGCGTCACGCAGTACGCGCCCATGGCGAACGTGGACAGGAACGCCAGCGTGTCGAGGATGCCGCTGGGCCCGTCGGCGGGTCCGAAGAGCAGGATCAGGATCCCGAACAGGATCACGCCCCACAGGAAGACGCCGTACAGGCGCGACATGCCGAGCTTGCGGGTCTTGGGGATGAAGTGGAAGGTCATGTCGGCCTGGCCGCGCGAGAACGAGTCGAACAGCCCCAGCGTCGCGTTCAGGCCGATCAGCGCGATGAACCCGAGGAACACGACCCCGAGAACCGAACTGCCCGCCGAGGAGACGGCGTTGGACATCGCGGTCAGCGCCACCTCCCGGTCGTCGCCCTGGATGACCTGTCGTACGCCCGGGTCGATCCGCACCGCGGCCTGCGCGATCACCGTGAAGGAGATCGTGACGAGCATGGTGATGCCCCAGAACAGCAGCAGCGCGTCGAACGTGACCCAGCGCCGCCAGCCCTTCCACTTGGCCATCTCGGCCGGGTCCTCGGTGTCGAACATGAACCCGTGGGTGGGCCGCTCCTCCTCCTCGCCCGCGTGCCGCAGCCCGCGCACCTTCGGCTGGTGCACGCCCATGCCGGCGCCGGAGTCACGCAGGTGCAGCGTGTACCACATCTGCTGCATGCCCGACGGGCCGGCGAAGGCGCAGGCGCCCACGATGACGGGGAACCAGGCGGCCGTGAGGGCCTGCGGCGGCAGGTAGCCGAAGGAGAACATGCCGGTGATCGTGGTGACCACGTCGCCCCAGGAGCCGACCATGGCCGCGATCACGGCGGTGCCCAGCACGAGCACGCCGATCAGCAGGGAGAGCACGCTCTCGAGCAGGTTGTAGATCACCTTGGCGAGGGTGAAGACCACGCCGACGACGATTAATCCGGTGATCGCCGTCACCATCCAGGGGATGCCGGTGACCTCCTCGAACGCCGCCGCCCCGGCCGACAGGTGGCCCGGCCAGATGTAGACGGCGATCGCCACGATGAAGAAGAACCACATCAGCGGCTTGAACACCCTGGCCGCGCCGGTGAAGATGCTCTCCCCCGTGGCCATGGCGTACCGGGCCATCTCCAGCATCACCACGGCCTGGAGGGTGACGCCGATCAGGAACAGCCACCTGATCTCGGGGCCGAACAGCAGCACCAGCCGCGGCCACATGTACGACTCGCCCATGCCCACGCCGAGCGCGACGAGAAAGACCGTCGGCCCGATGATGTGCACCGAGGGGGGCGCGTCGGGGAGCTTCCTGATGGGCATCGGCTCAAGCCGGCCCGCTTTCCATACTCGTTGATCCTCGACCGGCGGCGTGGCCGTCGCCGGTGGTGTGTTCGATGTGTCCACCTTCGGACCTCCTGGGGGGTGTGTTGCCTTCCTCTGCGCCCCGAATTGCCCCCTCGCCCGGCGCTGCTGGAACTCGGCTCTTAGCCCAGCAGACCGGCCGCCCTGGCCCAGCGGTACTTCGCACCGAGGACCGCCACGGGCTTCTCCGTCGTGTACGGGTACGCGACCACGCCGTGCTCGAACAGGTACTCGCTGGCCTCCTCAACCTCGGTGTCGCCGGCCAGTGACGCCACGACCGGCTTGACGTTGCCCTTCGCCCGCTCCTCCGCGACCACGCGCGCGATCAGCTCGGCGAAGACCATCGGCGGCGTCACGATCGTGTGCCAGTAGCCCAGCACGAGCGCGTGGATACGCTCGTCGCGCAGGCCGAGGCGGACCGTGTTCTCGTAGGTCGAAGGGGGCTCGCCGCCGGTGATGTCGATGGGGTTGCCCGCCGCGCCGAACGGCGGGATGTAGGCGCGGAACGCCTGGTCCAGGTCGTCGGGGATGTCCATGAGGGTCAGCCCGGCGTCCACGATGGCGTCGGACAGCAGCACGCCCGAGCCGCCCGCGCCGGTGATGATGACGACGTTCTCGCCCTTGGGGGCGGGCAGGATCGGCAGCGCGCGGGCGTACTCCAGCATGTCGTTGAGCCCGGGGGCGCGCACCACGCCGGCCTGGCGCAGGATGTCGTCGTAGACCTTGTCGTCGCCGGCCAGCGCGCCGGTGTGCGAGCCCGCGGCCCGCGCGCCCATCGCGGTGCGCCCGGCCTTGAGCACGATGACCGGCTTCTCCTTGACCACGCGGCGGGCGGCCTCGACGAAGCCGCGGCCGTCCTTGAGGTCCTCCAGGTGCATGGCCACGGCCCTGGTGTTGTCGTCCTGCTCGAAGAAGGTGAGCAGGTCGTCCTCGTCCACGTCGGCCTTGTTGCCGACGCCGACGATCGCCGAGACGCCCATCTTGGTGGTGCGGCTGAAGCCCAGGATGGCCATCCCGATGCCGCCGCTCTGCGAGGTCAGCGCCACGCTCCCGCGCACGTCGTACGGGGTGCAGAAGGTCGCGCAGAGGTTCTCGGGCGTGTAGTAGTAGCCGTAGATGTTGGGGCCGAGCATGCGCACGCCGTGCCTGCGGGCGATCTCGACGATCTCCTTCTGGCCTTCGACGTTCCCGGTCTCGGCGAAGCCGGACGGGATCATCACGGCGCCGGCCACGCCCTTCTCGCCGACCTCCTCCAGTGCCGGCGCGACGAACTTGGCGGGGATGGCGAACACGGCCACGTCCACGTCGCCGGGCACGTCCGCCACGCTCTTGTACGCCTTGAGCCCCATGATCTCGTCGGCCTTGGGGTTGATCGGATGGATCTGCCCCCGGTAGCCGCCGTTGATGAGGTTCTTCATGACCGAGTTGCCGATCTTGCCGTCCTCGGCGGAGGCGCCGATCACGGCGACCGAGCGCGGCTTGAAGATGCGGTTCATCTGCCGCAGGATCTCCTCACGCGGCAGCCGCTCGACCTCGGGCGACGGCTCGCCGATGAGGATGCGCACGTCGGCGGCGACCGCGCCGCGCGCGTCGGCGAAGACGGGGTTGAGGTCCACCTCGACGATCTCGGGGATGTCCGTGACGAGCCGGCCGACGCGCTCGATCAGCGCGGCCAGCGCCTGCCTGTCGGCGGGTTCGGCCCCCCGGGCGCCGCGCAGCACCTCGGCCGCCCTGATGTCGTCCAGCATGCTGAGCGCATCATCACCCGAAACCGGGGCAAGCCGGAAGGTCACGTCCTTGAGCACCTCGACCAGGACGCCACCCAGCCCGAACGCGACGACCTTGCCGAAGGTCGGGTCGGTGACCGCGCCGACGATGACCTCGTGGCCGCCGCCGACGAGCTGCTGCACCTGGACGCCGTCGATCCTGGCGTCGGGGTCGTGGGCGCGGGCGTTGGCCAGGATCCGGTCGTGGCCCTCCCGTACCTCGTCCTCGGTCCGCAGCCCGACCAGCACGCCGCCGGCGTCGGTCTTGTGCAGGATGTCCGGCGAGACGATCTTCAGCACGACCGGGAACCCGATCTCCGCGGCCAGCCGCACCGCCTCGTCGGCCGAGGTGGCCAGGCCCTCGCCCGGGGTGGCGATGCCGTACTCCTGGCACAGCTCACGGCCCTCGGGGGCGGTCAGTGCCGTGCGCCCCTCCGCGAGCGCCTTGTCGATGACTTCCCTCGCGGCCACGTCAGATGACTCCGTTCGTCTTGAGCTGCGCCAGCTCGTCGGGGGTGACGCCGAGCTCGCCGTAGATCTCCTGGTTGTGCTCGCCGAGCAGCGGCGGGGTGCGGACGTCGACCGGCGAGTCCGACAGTTGCAGCGGGCTGCCCACGGTCACGAACTCGCCGCGCTCCGGGTGCTCGACCGACACGACGATGCCCTCCTCGCGCAGGCTCTCGTCCTCCACCAGCTCCCTGGTGGACAGGATCGGGCCGCACGGGATGTTCTCGGCGTTGAGCCGGTCCAGCACCGTCCACTTGTCGTGGCGGATCGTCCACTCCTCGATGAGCTGGAACATCTTGTCCAGCTTCGACAGGCGCGCCTCCGGCGTCGCCCACTCGGGGTCGTCGGTCAGCTCGGGGCGGCCGATGATGCCCGCGATCGGCTTCCAGCCGACCGGCTGCACGATGACGTAGATGTAGTCGTTCGGGCCGCCCGGGGCGCAGCGCACCGCCCAGCCCGGCTGGCCGCCGCCGCTGGCGTTGCCCGAGCGCGGCACCTCGACGCCGAACGTCCTGTTGGGGTACTCGCGCAGCGGCCCGTGCGCCAGGCGCTGCTGGTCGCGCAGCTTGACGCGGCACAGGTTCAGCACCGCGTGCTGCATGGCCACCTGCACGCGCTGCCCGCGTCCCGACTGCCCGCGCTGGTAGAGGGCGGCCAGGATGCCGGCGACCGCGTGGATGCCGGTGCCCGAGTCGCCGATCTGCGCGCCCGTGGCCAGCGGCGGGCCCTCCTCGAAGCCCGTGGTGCTCATCGAGCCGCCCATGGCCTGGGCGATCACCTCGTACGCCTTGAACTTGGCGTACCTGCCCTGGCCGAAGCCCTTGATCGAGGCGTAGATGAGGCGGGGGTTGAGTTCCTGGAGGCGCTCCCAGGAGAAGCCCATGCGGTCCACCGCGCCGGGCCCGAAGTTCTCCACCAGGATGTCGGCGCCGCGCACCAGCTCGGTGAAGATCTCCTTGCCGCGCTCGCTCTTCATGTTGAGGGTGATGCTGCGCTTGTTGCAGTTGAGCATCGTGAAGTAGAGGCTGTCGACATCGGGCACGTCGCGGAGCTGTTGCCGGGTGATGTCACCGGTCGGGGCCTCCAGCTTGACCACGTCGGCGCCCAGCCAGGCGAGCATCTGGGTGGCCGACGGGCCGGACTGGACATGGGTCATGTCGAGGACGCGGACACCTTCGAGAGCCTTCATCTCTGCGTTTCCCCTACTTGTACATGGTCTGGTTCATGGTTCCGGGGGCGTACACCTCTGGGTCGACCCAGACGTTGATCAGCGCGGGCTTGCCCGACTCGCGGGCCCGCTCCAGGGCCGGGCGGATCTCGGCGGGGTCGCGGACCTCCTCGCCGTATCCGCCGAGGAGCTTGGCGAACTCGCCGTAGCGGATGTCGCCGAGGGTGTTGCCGACGCGCGCGCGGTCCTGGCCGTACTTGGCGGCCTGGCCGTACCTGATCTGGTTCATCGAGGAGTTGTTGCCGATGACGCCGATGAACGGCAGGTCGAAGCGGACCATCGTCTCGAAGTCCCAGCCGGTCAGGCTGAAGGCGCCGTCGCCGAACAGGCACAGCACCTCCTTGTCGCGCCGCGCCTGCTTGGCCGCCATCGCGAAGGCCATGCCGACGCCGAGGGTGCCGAGCGGGCCCGGGTCCATCCAGTGGCCGGGCGACTTGGGCTGCACGACCTGGCCGGAGAAGGTGACGATGTCGCCGCCGTCGCCGATGTAGATCGTGTCCTCGGTGAGGAACTCGTTGATCTCGTGGACGAGGCGGTAGGGGTCGATCGGCTGGGCGCCGGAGAGCTGGCGGGGCAGGCGCTTGTCGAAGGACTGCTTCTCGACGTTGCGCAGCTCCTCCAGCCACTCCTTGCGGCGGGTCGCGCCGTTCTCGACGCGCCCGCTGGCGGCCTGGGCCGCGGCGGCGAGGATGAGGCCGGCGTCGCCGACGATGCCGAGGTCGATGTCGCGGTTCTTGCCGACGGTGCGGTAGTCGAGGTCGATCTGGACGACCGTGGCCGTCGGCGACAGGCGCTTGCCGTAGCCCATGCGGAAGTCGAACGGGGTGCCGACGATGATGATGAGGTCGGCCTCGGTGAAGGCGTACCGGCGGCTGAGCTGGAAGTGGTGCGGGTCGCCGGGCGGGAGCGTGCCGCGGCCCGAGCCGTTCATGTACGCGGGCACGTTCAGCGTGCGCACGAAGTCGGTGGCCGCGTCGGTCGCCCGGCACGTCCAGACCTGGCTGCCGAGCAGGATGCACGGCTTCTCGGCGTGCGCGAGCAGGTCGGCGAGCCGCTCGATGGCCTCGGGGTCGCCCTGCTGGCGGGTGGAGGCGCGGTAGTGGCCCGGCTTGGGCAGGCGGGCCTTGTCCACCGGCACCTTCGCGTCGAGCACGTCACGCGGGATCTCCAGGAACGACGGCCCCGGCGCTCCGTGGTAACACTCGCGGAAGGCCATCGACACGATGTCGGCCACACGTTCGGTGCTGGGCACCGTGGCCGCGAACTTCGTGATCGGGCTCATCATGTCCACGTGCGGCAGGTCCTGCAACGAGCCCATCTTGTGCTGGCTCAGCGCGCCCTGGCCGCCGATGAGCAACATCGGGCTCTCCGCGCGGAAGGCGTTGGCCACCCCGGTGACGGCGTCGGTCGTGCCCGGCCCCGCGGTGACGACGGCGCAGCCGGGCTTGCCGGTGATGCGCGCGTATCCGTCCGCGGCGTGCGCGGCTACCTGCTCGTGGCGTACGTCGATGACCTCGATGCCCTCATCGACGCAGCCGTCGTAGATGTCGATGATGTGGCCGCCGCAGAGCGTGTAGATCACATCCACGCCCTCGGCCTTGAGCGCCTTGGCTACGAGATGACCGCCTGAGATCGTTTCCGACATCGTGCCACCCTTTCCCGGCGACGAAATGCTGTCTTCCGCATACTGCATACCGTATGAACGCAATGGTTACTCCCTTGAGATCGGCCTGTCTAGCCCCCAGCGGGCAACTCGATCAGTTCGACCCGCTCGCCGGACCAGCCCGGCGGGACCACCGCCAGGGCATCCGCCAGCGCCGCACCCCACAACGATCCGGGCCGGTCGTGCCCCACCGGCTCCGCCCTCTGACCTGCCGTTCTGACCGGCACCAGGCGGGTGTCACGAGGGTGCGCCCGCACCGCTCCGGACAGGGTCCCGGTCCGCCGGGCGGCGGGCGCGCCGGCCATTTCGCGCAGGACGGGGGCCAGCAGGGTGAGCCCGGCGGCCAGGGCCGCGAACGGGTTGCCCGGCAGGCCCGCCACGAGCCGGCCGCCGGGCAGCCGGGCCAGGAGTTGCGGGTGCCCGGGACGTACGGCGACGCCGTCCACGATCACCTCGGCGCCGAGGTCGTCGAGCACCGCCCGCAGGTGGTCGGCGGGCCCCTTCGACGACGCCCCGCACACCACGACGACCTCATGCCCACCACCCGCACCTGCCGGTCCGGCGGGCCAGGAGGGCCGGGCGTCGAGTGCGGCGCGCAGCGGTCCGGGCCCGTCGGGGAGCCGGACCGTGTCCGTGACGAGCCCGCCCGCCCACGCCACCAGCCCCGGCAGGAACGGCCCGATCGCGTCGCGGACCCGGCCCGGCGCGGGCCGTCCTTCGTGCACCACCTCGTCGCCGGTGACCAGCACCGCGACCCTGGGGCGCGGCCGGACCAGGAGCGTGTCGTGGCCCAGGGCGGCGGCCAGGCCGAGCGCGACCGGCGTCAGCACCGCGCCCGCGTCGAGCACGACCGTCCCCTCGGGGATGTCCTCGCCCCGCCACCGGATGTGCCTGCCCTGCTCGAACTCGCCCGCCAGCCGGCCATCGCGCAGGTCGGCGCGCTCGTACGGCAGCACCGCCGCCGACCCGGCGGGCACCGGGGCTCCGGTGGCGATCTCCACCGCCTCCCCCGCACGCAGCGGCCCGGCGTACGGCGCTCCCCCGGCCAGCACGCGCCCGGTCACCCGCCACGGCCCCGGACCGGCGACGGCGTACCCGTCCATCGCCGAGACGTCCGTCCCCGGCACCGGCACCAGGGCGCGCAGGGGCCCGGCGAGCCGGCGCCCGATCGCCTCCCGCAGGGCCACCGGGGAGGGCCTCGACGGGCGGGCCGATCCGGCCGCGAGAGCCCGCGCTCGGCCCCATGAGATCGCTTCCACCACTGGTCCATGCCGCAGAACGGTCATCGGCACACTCCTTGACCCGTGTTTTTCCATACTGTATACGGAATACACGATCCGACGCGAGAACGGAGAGCGCAGCATGAAGGTCGCTGTTCTTGGCGCCGGCGCCATCGGCGCATACGTGGGGGCCGCCCTCCACCGGGCGGGTGTCGAGGTGCACCTCATCGCGAGGGGCGCGCACCTCCAGGCGATTCGCCGCGCCGGTGTGCGGGTGCTCACCCCCAGGGGCGACTTCGTCGCCCATCCCCATGCCACCGACGACCCCACCGAGGTCGGGCCGGTGGACCACATCTTCCTGGGCCTCAAGGCGAACAGCTACGCCTCCGCGGGCCCCATGATCGAGCCGCTGCTGCACGAGGCCACGAGCGTCATCGCCGCGCAGAACGGCATCCCGTGGTGGTACTTCCACGGGCTCCCCGGCCCGTACGAGGGCTATCGCATCGAGAGCGTCGATCCGGGCGGCGCGGTGACGGCCGCGCTGCCCCTGCACCGCGCCATCGGCTGCGTGGTGTACGCCGCCACGGAGATCGAGGAACCCGGCGTGATCCGCCACCTCGAAGGCACCCGCTTCTCCATCGGCGAGCCCGGCGGCGAGCTGACCGAGCGGTGCGCCGCCTTCAGCCGGGCCGCCGTCGAGGGCGGGCTGAAGTGCCCGGTGGAGCGCGATCTCCGCCGGGACGTCTGGATCAAACTCATGGGAAACATCGCCTTCAACCCGATCAGCGCGCTGGCCAGGGCGACCATGGCCGGGATCTGCCGCCACGACGGCGCGCGGGAACTGGTCGTGGCCATGATGCGCGAGACGATCGACGTGGCCCGGCGGGTGGGCTGCGATCCGGGGATCTCCATCGAGCGCCGCCTGCGCGGCGCGGAGCGGGCGGGCGAGCACAAGACGTCCACGCTCCAGGACCTGGAGAAGGGCAAACCGCTGGAGCTCGACGTGCTGCTGGCCGCGGTGGTCGAACTGGCCGACCTGACCGGCGCCGAAGTGCCCACGCTGCGCGCGATCCACGCGGTCAGCGACCTGCTGAACGAGAACCTGGTCCGTGCGGGTTAGCGCGGAATACCGTAGATTGTATACGGAATGGAGGGATCATGAGCTATGACCGCCTGACCCATCCACTGGTACGCGAGAACGGCGTCCTGCGCAAGGCGTCGTGGGAGGAGGCGTTGGAGCTCGCGGCAGAGGGCTTCCGCCGCAACATAGAACGGCACGGCCCCGACAGCTTCGCGATGTTGTCGTGCGCCCGCTCCACCAACGAGATGAACTACATCGGGCAGAAGTTCACCCGCGTGGTCGTCGGCACCAACAACGTGGACTCCTGCAACCGCACCTGTCACGCCCCCAGCGTGGCCGGCCTGTCGGCGGTGTTCGGCAGCGGCGGCGGCACCTCCTCCTACCAGGAGGTCGAGGACACCGACGTGATAGTGATGTGGGGATCGGCGGCCCGCAACGCCCACCCCATCTTCTTCCAGCACGTGCTGAAGGGCATCCACAACGGCGCCAGGATGTTCGCGGTGGACCCGCGCCGCACCGGCACCGCCCAGTGGGCGGACCTGTGGCTGGGGCTCAACGTGGGCACCGACATCCCCCTCGCCCACGCGGTGGCCCGCGAGATCATCCACGCGGGGCTGCACAACGAGGCGTTCATCGAGCGCGCCACGGTCGGCTTCGAGGAGTTCAAGGAGTGCGTCGAACCCTGGACGCTCACCGTCGCCGAGCAGGTGACGGGGGTACCGGCGGAGGCGATCCGCGAACTGGCCCACGCCTACGCCCGCGCCGACCGCGCCCAGCTCTGCTGGACGCTCGGCATCACCGAGCACCACAACGCCACCGACAACGTACGGGCGCTGATCAACCTGTCCCTGCTGACCGGCCACGTCGGCCGCTACGGCTCGGGCCTGTCGCCGCTGCGCGGCCAGAACAACGTGCAGGGCGGCGGCGACATGGGCGCCATCCCCAACCGCCTGCCCGGCTTCCAGGACATCCTCGACCCGAAGATCCGCGAGCGGTTCGAGAGCGTCTGGGGCCGCGAGATCCAGCCCCGCTACGGCTACAACCTCACCCAGATGCTGGAGGCCATGGCCGAGGGCGAGGTGACCACCTGCTACATGATCGGCGAGAACCCGGTGCAGTCGGAGGCCGACTCGCTGGCCTGCATCAAACGCCTGTCCATGCTCGACCACCTCGTCGTGCAGGACATCTTCCTCACCAAGACCGCGCAGATGGCCGACGTCGTGCTGCCCGCCAGCGCCGCCTGGTGCGAGGCGGACGGCACGTTCACCAACAGCGAGCGGCGGGTGCAACGGGTGCGCAAGGCCCTGGAACCACCGGGCGAGGCCCGCGACGACATCGAGATCATGTGCGAGCTCGCCCGCAGGCTCGGCCACGACTGGCACTACGACGGCGCGGAGGAGGTCTGGAACGAGCTGCGTTCCCTGTCGCCGCAGCACAAGGGCATGACCTACCAGCGGCTGGCCGAGTTGCAGGGCATCCAGTGGCCCTGCCCGTCCGAGGACGAGCTGGAGCCCCCCTACCTGCACGGCAGGCTCTGGGAGAGCGACCCGGTCAGGCGGGGCACGCCGGCGCCGTTCGCGGTGCTGCGGCACTCGCCGCCGGTGGACCTGGTGGACGAGGAGTACCCGCTGCGCCTGACGACCGGGCGGCGGCTGGACTCCTACAACACCGGGGTGCAGTCGTCCGGGTTCGCCTCGCCGCTGCGGCGCGGCGAGACGATCGAGATGTGCCCCGAGGACGCCGAACGGCTCGGCCTGGCGGCGGGCGAGGACGTGCGGATCAGCTCGCGGCGCGGCTCGGTGGTGGCCCCGGTCTACATCGATCCCGGGCTGCGTCCCGGCCTGGTGTTCATGACGTTCCACTTCCCCGACGAGGTGGACACCAACTCCCTAACGATCGAGGCCACCTGCCCGATCGCGGGCACGGCCGAGTTCAAGGCCGCCGCCGTACGCGTCGAGAAGCTCGTCAAGGCCGGGTGAACGGATGGATCTGAGATTCCGCGGCGCCGAGCCGTCACAGGAGGAGCGCGCGGCCGTGGACGACCTGCTCGGGCCGCCCGCCACCGCCTGGGTCGGCGGCTCGCGCACCGACCTCGACCTGCGGATGGCCGCCCGTTCCGAGGCCGCCCGCGACCTGCTGCTGCCCGCGTTGCACGCGGTCAACGACCGGGTGGGCTGGATCAGCGAGGGGGCGCTGGAGTACATCTGCCGCCGGCTGACCGTCCCGCCGGCCGAGGCGTACGGGGTGGCCACGTTCTACTCGCTGTTCTCCGTGAAGCCCAGGCCCGAACGGGTGCTGCACGTGTGCACCGACCTGGCCTGCCAGTCCAAGGGCGGGCAGGCGGTACGCGACCGGGCCGAGGAGCGCTTCGGCCCGCCGGGCACGGACTGGCAGGAGAGCCCCTGCCTGGGCCTGTGCGAGCGGGCCCCGGCCGCCCTCGCCCTGCAGGCCGGCCGCCCGCACCGCGCCGAGGTGTACGCCCCCGCCACCCCCGACACGATCACCACCATCACCGGCGTGGTCCCGAGCGCCAACGGGCACGCGCCCAGCCTCGAGGTCGCCGGCGAGACCCCCGTCGGGGAGGCGGTGCCCCAGGCCGGCAGCCCCGATCTGGTCCTGCTGCGCCGGATCGGCGTCGTCGATCCGGCCAGCCTGGACGACTACCGGGCGGCCGGCGGCTACACCGCGCTGCGCCGGGCCTTCGAGCTCGGCCCCGCCGGGGTGATCCGCGAGGTCCTGGAGTCCGGCCTGGTCGGCAGGGGCGGCGCCGCCTTCCCCACCGGCCGCAAGTGGGACGCCACCGCCCGCCAGCCCGACCGCCCGCACTACCTGGTGTGCAACGCCGACGAGAGCGAGCCGGGCACGTTCAAGGACCGGGTCGTGATGGAGGGCGACCCGTACGCGCTGGTGGAGGCGATGACGATCGCCGCCTACGCCACCGGCTGCACGAAGGGCTACCTCTACATCAGGGGCGAGTACCCGAGGGCGACCGCCCGCCTGCTGCACGCGATCGCGACCGCCCGCTCCCGGGGGCTGCTCGGCGACGACATCCTCGGCAAGGGCCTGTCGTTCGACATCGAGCTGCGCAGGGGTGCGGGCGCGTACATCTGCGGCGAGGAGACCGCGATCTTCAACTCCATCGAGGGGCGGCGCGGCGAGCCGCGCAGCAAGCCGCCCTTCCCGGTGGAGAAGGGCCTGTTCGGCAAGCCGACCGTGGTCAACAACGTCGAGACGCTGGTGAACGTGCTGCCGATCCTGGAGCGCGGGGCGCAGGCGTACGTGGCGGCCGAGCCCAAGCTGTTCTGCGTCTCGGGCGCGGTCGAGAGACCGGGCGTCTACGAGCTGACGTTCGGCGCGACCCTGCGCGAGTTGCTGGAGGCGACCGGCACGACCGGCACGACCCGGGCGGTGCTGCTCGGCGGCGCGGCGGGCGCGTTCGTCACGGACCTGGACATCCCGCTCACGTTCGAGGGCACCAGGAACGCGGGCGCGACGCTCGGCTCCGGTGTGGTGCTCGTCATCGACGACACGGTGGACCTGAAGGGGCTGCTGCTGCGCATCGCGGAGTTCTTCCGTGACGAGTCCTGCGGCCAGTGCGTGCCCTGCCGGGTGGGCACCGTACGCCAGGAGGAGGCCCTGCACCGCCTGTCGAACCGGGTCGACGACCGCGACCTGGTGCTGTTGCGCGAGGTCGGGCAGACCATGCGCGACGCCTCCATCTGCGGCCTCGGGCAGACCGCCTGGAACGCCGTCGAATCGGCCATCGACCGTCTGGGAGTGTTCAGCAAATGATCCCGCTGCAGCCGCCCCGCCGGCTCATCGACGTCCAGATCGACGGCGAGGGCGTACGGGTGCCGGAGGGCTCGACGATCCTCGACGCCTGCCACGTGGCCGGCAAGGACATCCCGACCCTCTGCTACGGCGACACGCTCACCCCGAAGAACGCCTGCCGGGTCTGCGTCGTGGAGGTGGAGGGCGCCAGGACGCTGGCCCCGGCCTGCTCCAGGAAGGCCGAGGCCGGCATGAAGGTCGGCACCGACACCGAGCGGGCCCGGCAGAGCCGCAAGGTCGTGCTGGAACTGCTCGGCTCCTCGGTCGACCTGTCCACGACGCCGCGCGCGGCCGAGTGGAGCGAGGAGTACGGCGCCGAGCCCGCCAGGTTCGGCGACACCGCGGCCACGGTCGAGCAGCCCGCCAAGGTGGACAACGACCTGTACGTCCGCGACTACGCCAAGTGCATCCTGTGCTACAAGTGCGTGGACGCCTGCGGCGACCAGTGGCAGAACTCCTTCGCCATCTCCGTCGCGGGCCGGGGCTTCGACTCGGAGATCTCCACGGAGTTCGACGCCCCGCTCACCGACTCGGCCTGCGTCTACTGCGGCAACTGCGTCGAGGTCTGCCCGACGGGCGCGCTGTCGTTCAAGACCGAGTTCGACATGCGGGCGGAGGGCACCTGGGACGAGACGAAGCAGACGGAGACCACGACGATCTGCAGCTACTGCGGGGTCGGCTGCAACCTGACCCTGCACGTGCAGGACAACAAGATCGTCAAGGTGTCCTCGCCGCACGACAACCCGGTCACGAAGGGCAACCTCTGCGTGAAGGGGCGCTTCGGGTACGGATATGTCTAGGGTCGCCGTCAAGAAGCGCATCCTGCGCGTGCAGGACGCCTCCAGAATGCGCAAGATCGACTCACTGGCCGCCGAGGAGCCGCTGGAGATCCGGCTCGACGGCACCCCGCTGACCGTGACCATGCGCACGCCGGGCGACGACTTCGACCTGGCCGCCGGGTTCCTGGTCAGCGAGGGGGCCGTGGCCGCGGCGGAGGAGATCTCCACGATCCGCTACTGCGCGGGCGCGACCGTGGACGGCGGGAACACCTACAACGTGCTCGACGTGCGGCTCGCCCCCGGCGTGCCCGCCCCCGAGCCGCGCAACTTCTACACCACCTCCTCGTGCGGCGTCTGCGGGAAGGCGTCGCTGGAGGCGGTGCGCACCGTGGCCCGCTGGCGCTCCGGCGACGACCCGGTCGAGCTGGCGCAGTCCACCGTCGCGGCTCTGCCGGACCGGCTGCGCGCGGCCCAGCGGGTCTTCGACCGGACCGGGGGCCTGCACGCGGCCGGCCTGTTCACGGCCGACGGCGAGCCCTTGTGCGTACGCGAGGACGTGGGCCGCCACAACGCCGTGGACAAGCTGCTCGGCTGGGCGCTGCGCGCCGGGCGGCTGCCGCTGCGCGGCACCGTGCTCATGGTGTCGGGGCGGGCCTCGTTCGAGCTGGTGCAGAAGGCGGTCATGGGTGGTGTGCCGGTGCTCGCCGCCGTCTCGGCGCCGTCCTCGCTCGCGGTCGATCTGGCCGAGGAGCAGGGGCTGACGCTCATCGGTTTCCTGCGCGGGAACTCCATGAACGTCTACACGGGCGAGCGGCGGCTGGGCGCGCGGGAAGACGTCACCCCGGGCTCCGGCAACGGCTCTGCCGGCGCACGATCACCGGGGTGATGACGGGATGCCGCACGGCGCGCCTGGCCCCCAGCCGCCGTCGGCATCCCTCCGCACCCGTCCGGCCGGATTTTGACAACCGTTTTCATTTTGGCGCATACTGACTCCCATGATGTCAGGATTTTCCCGGTCGTCCGCTGCCGGTCTGCTGGTCGGAGCCACTCTGCTCACCGCTTCGGCCTGCGGCTCCGGCTCCGCCGAGACCGCTGCCGGGCCGGGCGCCGCCACCGGCGAGAAGCCCGAGGTCGTCGCCGCGTTCTACCCGTTGCAGTGGCTGACCGAGCAGATCGGGGGCCCCGACGCGCAGGTGACGACCGTGACCGCGCCCGGCGTCGAGCCGCACGACGTGGAGCTGGGCATCCAGCAGGTCACCGACATCAGGAACGCCGCGCTGACCGTCTACATCAAGGGCATCCAGCCGGCCGTGGACGAGGCCGTCGAGCCGGACACGAGCTTCGACGCCGCCACCGCCGTCACCACGATCCCGGCGGGCGAGCACGGGCACGAGGAAGGCGAGGAGGAGCACGGGCACGAGGAGCTCCCCTACGACCCGCACCTCTGGCTCGACCCCTCCCGCCTGGCCACCGTCGCCACCAAGCTCGGCGAGCGCCTGGCCGCCGCCGACCCCGCGCACGCCCAGGGCTACCAGGACCGCGCCGCCAAGACGGCCGCCACGCTCGGCGCGCTCGACCAGGAGTTCACCCAGGCCCTGAGCACGTGCGCGACCAAGACGCTGGTGACCGCGCACGAGGCGTTCGGCTACCTGGCCGACCGGTACCGGCTCAAGCAGGTCGGCATCACGCTCGACCCCGAGACCGAGCCGTCGCCCGCCCGCCTGTCGGAGGTGGCCAAGCTGGCCAAGGCCGAGGGCGTCACCACGATCTTCACCGAGTCCCTGGTCAGCCCCAAGGTGGCCGAGGTGCTCGCGAGCCAGGTCGGGGCCAAGACCGCCGTGCTCGACCCGCTGGAGAGCAAGCCCTCCGGCGATTATCTGTCCGCCATGCGCGATAACCTCAAAACCATACAAACAGCACTGGGGTGTACAGCATGAGCGAAACGGCCTTCGCGATGACCGGTGGCCGGGTCTCCTATGAGGGCAAGCCCGTCCTCCGGGGGATCGACCTGACCGTCCGTCCCGGTGAGGTCGTCGCCCTCCTGGGCGCCAACGGCTCGGGCAAGTCGACGCTGGTGCGCGCGCTGCTCGGCCTCACCCCGCTGACCGGCGGCCAGACCCTCGTGTACGGCAGGCCGCCCGCGCGGTTCCGCGACTGGTGGCGCATCGGCTACGTGCCGCAGCGGCTCCAGGTCGGCGGCGGCGTGCCCGCCACCGTCCGCGAGGTCGTCGCCTCGGGCCGGATCGCCAGGCAGAGCAGGCTGCGCCGGACCAGCGCGGCCGACCGGGCCGCCGTGTCCGACGCCCTGGAGGCCGTCCGGCTCGCCGACAGGGCGGGCGACCCCGTGCAGTCACTGTCAGGGGGGCAGCAGCAGCGGGTGCTCATCGCCCGCGCGCTGGCCGGCGAGCCCGACACGTACGTGATGGACGAGCCCACCGCCGGCGTGGACGCCGAGACCCAGCGGCTGCTCGCCGACACGCTGTCCGGGCTGGTCGGCGCGGGCAAGACCGTGGTCCTGGTGGCGCACGAGCTGGGCCCGCTCGAACCGGTCATCACACGCGGCGTGGTGATCCGCGAGGGCCGCGTCGCCCACGACGGCCGGCCGCCCCGCCCGGAGGGCGACTGCGCCCGACCCGGCCACGAGCACCAGCACCCGCACGCGCCGGAGCACGTCACCAGCCCCGTCGCGGGCCCGCTCACCGGGTGGCAGGGAGAACCGAGTTGATCGTCGAACTTCTTCAGGAGGAGCTGTTCCAGCTCGCGCTGGTCGCGGCGCTGCTGGTGGGGCTCTGCGCGCCGGCCGTCGGCACGTTCATCGTGCAGCGCCGGCTCTCGCTGCTGGGCGACGGCATCGGGCACGTGGCGCTGACCGGCGTGGCGCTGGGCTTCCTGACCGGCACCGCCCCCGTGCTCACCGCCGTGCTCGTGTCGATCGCCGGGGCCGTCGCCATCGAGCTGGTCAGGGCGCGCGGGCGCACCAGCGGCGACGTGGCGCTCGCGCTGATGTTCTACGGCGGCATCGCGGGCGGCGTGCTGCTCATGGCCATCGCGCCCGGCGGCAGCAACGCCAAGCTCAACTCCTACCTGTTCGGCGCCATCGCCAGCGTCACCGTCGAGGACATCTGGGTCATCGGCGCGCTGGCCGCCGCCGTCATCGCGGTCGTCCTGATCTTCGGCAGGGAGCTGTTCGTGCTCTGCCAGGACGAGGAGATGGCCAGGGCCAGCGGCCTGCCCGTGCGCTTCCTGAGCCTGCTCATCGCCGTCACCGCGGCGCTCACCGTCGTCATCGCCATGCGGGTGGTCGGCCTGCTGCTCGTCAGCGCGCTGATGGTGATCCCGGTGGCCACCAGCCAGCAGCTCACCCGCGGTTTCCGCACCACGATGGGGCTGGCCATGGTGTTCGGCGTGCTCGCCTCCGTGGGCGGTCTGCTCGCCTCCACCTACTCCTCCAGGGTCCCGCCGGGCGCCGCGATCGTGCTTCTTGCGCTCGCCGGCTTCGTCCTGGCCCTCGGTGTCGGTAAATTCGTACGCCGAGGACGTACCCAGGAGTCGACATTGAGCGAGCGACCAAAGCTGCGCGTCGAGGAGGTCGCATGACCACAAGGCGCGATGCAGTGCACGACACTCTCCGCCAGAGCGAGGGATTCCGCAGCGCGCAGGACGTCTATGCCGAGATGCGCCTGCACGGAGCGAAGATCGGGCTGACCACCGTCTACCGGGCGTTGCAGGCCCTGGCCGACAAGGGCCAGGTCGACGTGCTGCGCACCGACGACGGAGAGTCGGTCTACCGCGCGTGCGAGACCGACACCCATCACCACCATCTGGTGTGCCGCAGATGCGGGCGCACCGTGGAGGTGGCGGGCCCGGCCGTCGAACGCTGGGCCGAGGCGGTGGGCAGTGAGCACGGGTTCACCGAGATCACTCACACGGTCGAGGTCTTCGGCACCTGCGCGTCCTGCTCGTCCTGCCCGGTCCCGGCCGGCACGGGCTGAGCCGCGCGGCGGGAGCCGTACAAGACGCCCAGCACGATCACCGCGCATCCGGCGAGCTGCACCGACGAGGGCCGCTCGCCGAGCGCCACCGTGGAGATCGCCACCGTGGTCATGGGCTGCACGAGCAGCAGCAGCGCGGTGAGCGCCGCCGGCTGGCGGGGCAGCGAGTACGTGATCAGCGACCACCCGATCACCTGCGGCCCCAGCGCGAGCAGCAGCAACCACCCGTGGGCCGGCCAGACGGGCACGAAGTCCGCGCCGCCGAACACGGGGCTGAGCAGCGCGATGGCCACCGTGGCCACCACGGTCGCGTGCGCCAGCGGCCCCGCGGCCCGTGCGGAGCCGCCCTTCAGCAGCAGCAGGTACGCCGCGTACGCCAGGGACGTCGCCACCCCGGCGAGCACGCCCATCAGCGGATCGCTGCCGTAGGCGGCGTCGTCGAACACCCCGGAGATCAGCACGACCCCGGCGAACACGACCGGCGCGGCGATCATCAGCGGCGTGGAGGGCCGCTCCTTGAACAGCGCCCAGGCCGCGAACGCCACGATGAACACCTGGAGGTTGCCCAGCACGGTCGCCAGCCCCGCGCCCACGAAGTCGATCGCGTGGTGCCAGAGCAGCAGGTCGAGCGCGAACACCACGCCCGCGAGCCAGCTCGTCAGCACGGCCCTGCGCGGCAGGGGCCCCAGCCTGCGCCGCTCCATCCAGGCCAGCAGCAGCATGGGCGGCACCGCGTACGCGCAGCGGAACAGCGCGGAGGTGGCCGGCGATACACCGGATAACCGGACCAGCGGGGCGGAGGTGGAGATGATCAGCGCGCCGGCGATCGCGATCAGCACGATACGGCGATGTGCGCTCATGGAAACCCCCGAACCCCGCACAAGAGATACGCTGCGACCACGCTAGAACCCGGCGCGGACAGGAGTCAACATGCCGTTTGGCCATGACATGGTGCATTCTCTCGCCACCGTTGTCGAACTGGTCAACACCTCGCCTTCCACCGGCGGCGAGGAGGGCCTGTCCAGCCTGGCGGAGCTGCAGGCGTTCGTGGAATCCCACAAGATCAGCGGCGTCAGCACGCTCACGTCCCGCGATCTGGGCCAGGTGCGCATCGTGCGGGAGGCGTTCCACCGCGTCTTCACCGCCCCCGACCCGCACACGGCGGTGCACACTCTCAACGGTCTCCTGGGCGAGACCCGCATCACCCCCCGCCTGACCGAGCACGACGGCCACGCCCTGCACGTGCACTACCACGCCGCCGACGCCACCCTTGCCGAGCACGTGGCGGCCGACTGCGGGGTGGCCCTGGCCCACCTGCTGGTCGAGGGCGAGGCCGAACGCCTGCGCACCTGCTCGGCCCCCGACTGCGACCGCGTCTTCGTGGACGAGTCCCGCAACCGCTCCCGCGTCTACTGCGACAGCCGCACCTGCGGCAACCGCATGCACGTGGCCGCCTACCGCGCCCGCCGCCGCGCCTGACCACCCCCGCCTGACCACCCCCGCCAGGACGTCCCCGAGAGCACTCCAACCGCGCTCAACCACGCTCAGCCGCGCTCAGCCGCCGAAGTCGCGACGGCAGCAGGGTCAACCCCCTCAGCAGGGCCGCCACGGCGGTCAGACCTTGTTCGGAATGGCTCCGCCGTAGCGCCTGTCGCGCTTGGCGTAGACCTCGCACGCCTCCCACAGGTCGCGCCGGTCGAAGTCGGGCCACAGCCGGTCGAGGAACACCATCTCGGCGTAGGCCGACTGCCACAGCAGGAAGTTGGAGAAGCGCTGCTCCCCCGACGAGCGCAGGAACAGGTCGACCGCCGGGATGTCCGGCTCGTCGAGATAGCGGCCGAACACCTTCTCGTTGACCTTGCCCGGCTTGACCCGCCCGGCCGCGATGTCCGCGGCCAGTTTGAGCGCCGCGTCCACGATCTCGGCCTGACCGCCGTAATTGACACAGAACTGCAACGTGAGTGTCCGGTTGGCCACCGTCATCTCCTCGGCCGTCTGCAGCTCGGAGATGACGCTCTTCCACAACCGCCCCGGCCGGCCCGCCCAGCGCACGCGCACGCCCATGGCGTTGAGCTCGTCGCGCCGCCGCCGGATCACGTCGCGGTTGAAGCCCATCAGGAAGCGCACCTCGTCGGGCGAGCGCTTCCAGTTCTCGGTCGAGAACGCGTACGCGCTCAGGTAGGGGACGCCCAGCTCGATGGCCCCCTCGATGACGTCGAACAGCGAGGACTCCCCCGCCTTGTGCCCCTCGGTGCGGGGCAGGCCCCTGGACTTGGCCCAGCGGCCGTTGCCGTCCATGACGATCGCGACGTGCCGGGGCACCAGCTCGCGCGGAATGGCCGGCGGGGTCGCCCCCGACGGGTGCGGGGACGGAGGACGTACGTTCACGCGGGCTCCCTTTCGACGTGTCGGAGAGAGCGTATTCCGTGTTCGAGGTGCCATTGCAGATACGCCGCGACCAGGCCGCTGCACTCACTGCGATGGCGTGACTCCGAAGAGTCGGCGACGGCCCAGTCGCCGCGCAGCAGCGCCGTCATGAGCCCGATCGTCTCGGCCGCGGGCACGGCCGAGCCGGCCGGCTTGCACGCCCCGCACACCACGCCGCCCGCCACGATGGCGAACGCCCTGATCGCCGGCGCCTGGCACTTCGCGCACGCCTCCAGGGCCGGGGCGTAACCCGCCACGGCCAGGGAGCGCAGGAAGTAGGCGTCGAGGATCAGCCGGGCCTCGTGATCGCGGTCGGCGAGCGTGCGCAGCCCGCCCACCAGCAGCAGGAACTGCCGCAGCGCGGGCTCCTTCTCCCCGTGCGTCAGCCGGTCGGCGGTCTCCAGCATCGCGCTGCCGGCGGTGTAGCGGGGGTAGTCGGCGGTCAGCGCCTCCCCGTAGGGCCTGATCGTCTCGGCCTGCGTGACGACGTCGAGGGTGCGGCCGGTGTGCAACTGCAGGTCAACGTGCGTGAACGGCTCCAGCCTGGCCCCGAAGCGCGACTTGGTGCGGCGCACGCCGCGCGCCACCGCCCTGATCTTGCCCGTACGCTTGGCCAGGATCGTGACGATACGGTCGGCCTCACCGAGCTTCTGAGTGCGCAGGACCACGCCTTCGTCACGGTAGAGACTCACTCGCACATCTTACGGCCGACCTGTATACCGGCGGACGGGACGTTACGGTCATGCTTCGGTGACGCGACTTTGCGTCACTCTCACTACACTTTGACGTCTGTCCCCGCATTACCCGTCGTTCAACCCCCCGCTACCGCCTCGAAAGGGAGTCATGACCCGCGTGGTCCTGCTGGGCGCCTCGCCCGGCCCCGACATCTCTCCGACCGGCCTGAGGCTGGCCGCGCTTCCCGGCAATCCCACCGTGTCCGAACGGCTGCGCAGCCAGCTCACCTCGATGGATCCGCGCCTGGCCGCCATCCCGACGGACAACGTGGCGACCGCTCTGCGCGCCCTGGCCGACGTCGCCGAGCAAGCGACGGAGAGCCTGTTCATCATCCCTGAGAACTCTGTCGTCCACGACGAGCTGATCTACCAGATCACCAAGACCAAGCGTGGTGCGCTGGCGCTCGTCGCGAAAGAGCCACGGGTGGAGGTGACGGAGGACAGCGAACTCGGCACCGAGGACAACACCGCCGACGACAGTGCCACCGAGGAGCGCATCCCCGTCGACGAGGCCGACCCCGAGATCGGCATGAACCGCGTCGAGGGGCTGCCGGTGCGCGCCCGCATCAGCAAGTCGGGCCGCGTGATCTCCGTGGGCACCGCGACCCACGCCGTGACCAGACCCAACGCGGTGCTGCTCGGCCCGCTCCACATCAGCGCGCGCAACGCCCCGACACTGGCGCAGACCTGCCGCGAGCTGGCCGCCATGACCGACCGCTTCGGCGACGACGACGACCTCCTCCAGCTCATCGTGTTCGGCCTGGTGCGCAGCGGCGTGTCGGTCGGCATCCGGGGCCGCCGCGACCTGTTCTACCGCCGGGTCACCACCCAGGAGGAGGTCAACGAGGCCGGCTCCGAGATGGCCGGCATGAACGAAGACCGCTCCCGGCTCAACAACGCGGTCAAGGGCGCCGACGGCTTCTTCACCACGTACTTCGTCTCCACCTACTCCCGCTACATCGCCCGCTGGGCCGCCCGGCGCGGGCTGACGCCCAACCAGGTGACGCTGATCTCGATCCTGCTCGGCGTGGCCGCCGCCGCCTGCTTCGCCACCGGCGACCGGCCCTGGATGGTGGCGGGCGGGGTGCTCATCTACTTCGCCTTCGTCTTCGACTGCGTCGACGGGCAGGTCGCCCGCTACGCCCGCAAGTTCGGCGTGCTGGGGGCCTGGCTGGACGCCACGTTCGACCGGTTCAAGGAGTACGTCGTCTTCGCGGGCCTGGCCGTCGGCTGGATCGCCTCCGGCAACGGCGACGAGATCTGGATCCTGGCGCTGGCCGCGCTCGGCCTGCAGTCCGTACGCCACCTGCTCGACTTCTCCTTCGGCGCCGCCAACCGCCGCAAGCCCCCGTCCCCGCTGCCCACGATCTCCCTCGACGCCCCCGACGACCGCGAGCTGCGCCAGAAGCTGACCACCCGCAAGGAGCAGCGCAGCCAGGGTGTCAGGGGCGTGCTGAAGATGTGGACGAAGGCCGGCAAGTACCGTGCGGTCCACTGGGCGCGTAAGATGATCGTCTTCCCCATCGGCGAACGTTTCGCGGCCATCGCGATCACCGCCGCCCTCTTCGACGCCCGGATCACCTTCATCACCCTCGTGATCTGGGGCTCCGTCGCCGCCGCCTACACCCTCACCGGACGCCTCATGAGGTCGCTCGTATGATCACCCACCCGCAGGCCATGGCCACCCCCACGCCGGACCCCGACGAGGAACGCCGCCGCATCCAGACCGCCCGCATCGTCGCCTACCGCGACGACGGCCCGCTCGGCCAGGCCCTGTCCACCAGGCTGGGCACCGGCCTGACCCCCGTGCCCGCCACGCTCGTGGCCCTGCTCGCCGTCATCGCCCTCACGGTCACGGGGCTGCTCGAGCCCGGTGGCCCCATCCTGCTGCTTCCCGTGGCCATCGTGCTGCTGCTCGTGCTGCCCACGACGCCGCGCAACCACCTGGGCCGCTTCGACTGGCTCACCCCGCCGCTGGTGCGCGCGGCCGAGTTCTTCACCATCATCGCCGTCGGCCTGGCGGCCGACGCGCCGAAGTGGCTGCTGTTCGTGCTTGTGTACGTCGTCGGCTACCACACCTACGACACCGTCTACCGCACGCGGCAGAGCATCTGGCCGCCCGCCTGGGTGTTCCGGGCCGGGCTCGGCTGGGAGCTGCGCCTGCTGGTGATCGGTGTGGGCGCGGCGCTCGGCGCGCTGACGCCGGTGCTGGCGGTGCTGACGGCCTACCTGTTCGTGCTGTTCGCGGTGGAGAGCGTGACGAGCTGGGTGCGCCTGGACAAGGCTTCCGCCCAGGCCGCCGCCGACGCCGAGCAGGACCTCGAGGCCTCGCCCGAGGACGCCATGGAGCAGGCGAACGGAGAGGCGGAGAAGGGGTAGCCTGCCCTTTCCCCACGCTCGCGCGGCGCCGCACCCCCCGGGGGTGCGGCGCCGTCCGCGTCTCTCCGCCGGATCCGTTCGAGAGCGCTCTCCGGGACGCCCCGCACCGCGCCGCCTGGACGTCTGTGTGGTTTGTTGACAGCCGGTAAACGCTGTGCTCAGATCGTTGAGAGAGCGCTCTCTCCCAGCGCGCTCCGGTACCCCCCCCTGGAGCGAGTATGACAACCACGATCCGGCGCCGGCGCCGCATGGCGGCCGTCGCCGCGGTGCTCGTCGCGCTCAGCGGCCTGCTCGTCAAGACGGCCGTCAGCGCCTCGGCCAGCGTCCCCGCCACCCCGTCCGGCTGGTCCCTCGTCTGGTCCGACGACTTCAACGGCACCGCCAACACCCTGCCCTCGTCGAGCAACTGGATCATCGACACCGGCCACGCCTACCCCGGCGGCCCGGCCAACTGGGGCACCGGCGAGGTCCAGAACTACACCTCCAGCACCGCCAACCTCAGCCTCGACGGCTCCGGCAACCTGCGCATCACCCCGCTGAAGAGTTCCTCGGGCGAGTGGACCTCGGCGCGCATCGAGACCCGGCGGGCCGACTTCAAGCCCGCCGACGGGCGCATCCTGCGCATCGAGAGCCGCATCCAGATGCCGAACGTCACCGGCGAGGCCGCGCTCGGCTACTGGCCGGCGTTCTGGGCGCTCGGCGCGCCGTACCGGGGGAACTACTGGAACTGGCCGGCGATCGGCGAGTTCGACATCATGGAGAACGTCAACGGCATCAACTCGGTCTGGGCCGTGCTGCACTGCGGCGTCAACCCGGGCGGGCCGTGCAACGAGACCACCGGCCTCGGCGCGAACCGCGCCTGCCCCGGCTCGACCTGCCAGGCGGCCTACCACACCTACCGCTTCGAGTGGGACCGCAGCGTCAGCCCCAACCAACTGCGCTGGTACGTGGACGGCCAGCAGTTCCACAGCGTGACCCAGTCCCAGTTCGACGCCACGACCTGGGCCAACATGACCGGTCACGCCGGCTACTTCCTGCTGCTCAACGTGGCGATGGGCGGGGCCTTCCCCAACGCGCTCGGCGGCTCCACCCCGACCGCGGCCACCGTCTCGGGGCGGCCGATGATGGTCGACTACGTGGCGGTGTGGCAGAGCGGCAGCGGCGGCACCGACCCGACCAACCCTCCGGGCGGCGTTGACGCCCGCTCGACGATCCAGGCCGAGAGCTACCAGGGGCAGTCGGGCACCATCGTCGAGACCACCACCGACAGCGGCGGCGGCCAGAACGTCGGGGCGATCGCCAACGGCGACTGGCTGCGCTACGACGGCGTCAACTTCGGCTCGACGGCCGCCACGCAGTTCCGGGCCCGGGTCGCCTCGGGTGCCGGGGCCGGCGTGGGCGGTCTGGTACAGGTCCGCCTCGACAGCCCGACGGCCACGCCGATCGGCGACTTCGCGCTCTCGAACACGGGCGGGTGGCAGAGCTGGCGCACGGTGCCGGCGAACATCTCGGGCGTGACGGGCACGCACACCGTGTACCTGACCTTCTCCTCCGGCCAGCCGGCCGACTTCGTCAACGTCAACTGGTTCACGTTCGCGACGTCCTGAGCCGGCACGGCTCGGCGGCGTCCTGACGGGCCCGGGCGGGAGGCGTCTCCGCCCGGTCCCGCCCACGTCCGACGCCGCCCTCACGACGCCCTCACGGCGGCCTTGCGCCACAACCTCGCGCCGGCCTTGGGGCGGCCTCGCGACGGTTCCTCGCCGCAGCCCCTCGCGGCAGCCCCTCGTGGCGGAGTCTTCCGTGCTCGCCTCGTCCGGCCCGCAGCCCCCGCGCGGGGCCCCGTCCGGTTGTGGGTGTCCCGGGCGACAATGGTGTGGTGAGCGAATTGCCGGTGATCGACATCGCCCCGCTCCTCGTCGCGGGCGCGGCGGGCGTCGGGAAGCAGGCCGTCGCGGACGCGATCGGCGCGGCCTGCCGCGACAACGGGTTCTTCTACGTCTCGGGCCACGGCGTGCCACAGGCGCTCGTCGAGCGGCTCGACGCCGCGAGCCGGCGCTTCTTCGCGCTGCCGGAGCAGGCCAAGAACGAGATCTCGATGGAACGGGGCGGCCGGGCCTGGCGCGGGTTCTTCCCGGTAGGCGGCGAGCTGACCTCGGGACGGCCCGACCTGAAGGAGGGCGTCTACTTCGGGGCCGAGCAGCCGCCGGGGACTACGCCCCTGCACGGGCCGAACCTCTTCCCCGCCCAGGTGCCCGAGCTGCGGGAGGCGGTGCTGGACTACCTTCGCCGGATGACGGACGTCGGGCAGGCGGTGATGGGCGGGATCGCGCTGAGCCTGGAACTGCCGGAGGACTACTTCCGTACGAGCTACACGGCCCACCCCACCATCCTTTTCCGGATATTTCACTATCCGCCGGGCCAGGCCGACGACCCCGACACCTGGGGCGTCGGCGAGCACACCGACTACGGCCTGCTGACCCTGCTGCTCCAGGACGGCAACGGCGGCCTCCAGGTCCGCGCCGAGGAGGGCTGGATCGACGCGCCCCCGATCGCGGGCACGTTCGTGTGCAACATCGGCGACATGCTCGACAAGCTCACCGGCGGCCGGTACCGCTCGACGCCGCACCGCGTCCGCAACCGCAGCGGCAACGAGCGCCTCAGCTTCCCGTTCTTCTTCGACCCCGGCTGGGACAGCGAGGTCCCGCCCCTCCCCTACGCGCCCGGACGCCGCTGGGACGGCCAGGTGGACTTCACCGGCACCTACGGCGAGTACCTGCTGTCCAAGGTCTCCAAGGTCTTCCCGCACCTGTTCAGGGAGCAGCGGCTGTGAGGCCGCCTCACTCCGCGGCGGCCAGGTCCTGAAGCTCCCGGAGGGCGGGCAGCTCCGACTCCGCGTCCGCGGGCACCCGGCCCGCCCGCTCGTCCTCGTCCTGCCCGGCCCAGTGCCGCAGCGCCCGCACGGGGGTCAGGCCGCCCGCCTTCGCCCAGCGCAGCCGCCGCACCCACGCGACGGCGGCGTTGGCGGCGACGTCCCCGCCACTCTCCCGCCGGACGAATCCGGCCGCGTCACCCGCGACCGCGGCCCACAGGTAACCGACGACGGCCTCGCCCATGAGCACGGGAACGTAGCGGACGGCCCCGGACGTCGTCCGCTCGTAACTCTCCGGACTCCGCACGGTCCGGAACCGGGGCTGGTCCTTCAGCGACATGTCCGCCTCTCCTCCGTCACCCGGCACCTCTCGGCAGAACCCATCCGAAGATCTGCCAGATTCCATCCTGCATCCGCACGTCCTCGACGAAGTACGAAACACCCCTGCCCAGTAGCAGCTCCACTTCCCACGAATATTCGCTGAACGGGGCCGCGTACATGGCGGGCGTGCCCTCGGGCACCCGCAGGCGCAGCATGGCGTCGTGCTCGAGGTTCGGATTCTTCTGGAGGCCGGTCGAGAAGAAGGCGGGGTCCGTCTGCACGGTGCCCGGCAGCTCTTCCACGGGCACGCTGAAGACGATCTCCACCCCGAACAGGCCGCGGACCACGTCGATCGACACCGGCACCGGCTGACGGCTCACGACGTTGTCGAGGTTCAGGATGTCGGCGACCAGCAACCGCACCCCGGGCCGCCTCATCACCCTCTCAGGAGGCAGACCGCCGAACTCCCGCAGCAGGCCGTTGATCTCCGTGTAGTGGTCGCCGGCGTAACGCGTGATCGACCGGGCCTCCTTCCCGGACACGTTGCCGATCACGTCGGCCCAGATCGCCTCGCCGAAGGAGCCCTCGACCGCGCGGGCGCCGAAGGGCGCGTCCAAGGGGACGTGCGGAGCGGGGGCGACGTACAGCAGGCCCGAGTCGCTCCTGCGCAGGGGTCCGGTGAACGGGCCGTTCGCCTCGGCGGCGAGTCCGGTGAGGGGCGGCGGGGTCGCGGAATGGAGGCCGAGGTCGGCGAGGCTCGAAGGTGCGGTCCGCCCGCTGGGGTGGGCATCGCCGTCGTAAAGGGACAGCAGCTCGGGCAGGGCCTCCGCCAGGGCGGGATGCAACGAGCCCTCGTTCGCCATCCCGGCCAGTTCGCCGGCGGTGAACCATTTGGCCGAGCTCACCTCGTACGGGTCGAGCTTCGCCGTGAACTTCTCGCCCCTGGCGGCCAGATTGGTGTACGTCCAGCCCGGCTCGATCTCGATCGGGAGCGCGCCGACCAGCTCAAGCCGGTCCAGGTAGTCCTGGTTGACGCCGAGTTCCTCGCTGATCTCGCGGGCGGCGCCCTGGGTGGGGCTCTCCAGGCTGTCGAGCGCGCCACCGGGCAACTGCCAGCGCCCCGCGTTCGAGAGGTAGTCCATCTCGCCCTGCTGCATCAGGAGATAGCGCGGCCGCCCCTCGGCATCGAGGGTCTGGATCAGCACCCCCGCGGCGCCGTACCTGCCCCACAGCCCGGACGGCGTGTACCCGTCGCCCGGGATGCCGGTGTCGTCGAGGATCTGAAACGGGCTCGCCTCCTCGCGCGCGGCGGCGGACGGGTCCGCCGGATGCGCCCCGGCGGGCCCGGTCTGGCCCGGCTTGGGGGCGGCGGGCGGGTCCGGTGACTTGTTGATCAGCTCGTCGACGCTGCTGTTCTGCTTGGTGGGGATGATCTCCTGAGCGTTTCCCGTGCCGGACAAGTCGTGGACCGTGGCCTGCCCGGCGTGCGCGGCCGTCGTGGACGACGGCTTCGTGGCCGGCGATGACGTGGCCGACTCCGACATGGCCGACAGCGACGTGGCTGACTCCGACGGCGCCGCCTTCGAGGTGGCCGGCTCCAAGGTGGGCGCGGTGTGGTCCGCGCTCGCGGAGGGGCCGTCGCCGGAACCGCCGGAGCCGGGGCCGCCAGGACCGGAGCCGTCGTCGAGGTGGTGCGCGCCGGGTGACCAGCTCGCCCACTGCGCGTCCGCGCCGCCCAGGACGCCCGAGGTGAAGCTCTTCAGCAGCCGGTCCGCGTCGAGCGGCTCCCCGGCGAGGAGCTGGCCGAACAGGTCGCTCGCCCCGCCGGCCAGCCCGGAGCGGCCCATCAGCCCCCACATCGACCTGGCGGGCGCGAGCCCGGTGAACAGCGTCAGGAAGGCTCCCAGCGTGGCGCCGGTGCCGGCGGACGTCATGAGCTGCTCCCAATCGAGGTGGTCCCGCCGGTCCTGGGTGGCCTGCACGATCGCGTCCATGCCGGCGAGCAGCACGCCGAACAGGCCGACGTTGATGAGCAGCCGTTTGCCGAGCTGGGCGATGGTCAGCCGGGCCAGTTGCACCCGGCTCCCGATCAGGGCGAAGGACAGCCCGCCCCACGGCCCGAACGCCATGGCCAGCAGCCAGCCGATCTGGAAGATCAGGAACCAGACCGAGACCTCGATCATCCGTTTCACGTACTGGACCTGGACGCCCAGCTCGTTGAGGCCGACGGCGGTGTCGACGAGCTCCTCGACGAGCTGCGTCAGAGCCGGGTCGGCGGTGAGCCGGACGTGCCCGAGGAACGCCTCCAGCGCGTCGCCGTCCCAGCTCTCGCCGATCCCGAGGTAGTCGTCCAGCCCGGCTCGCGCGCCGACCTTCGTGGCGGTGGCGACGCACAGGTCGGCCAGCCGGAAGCAGCCGTCCTCGTCACCTTCGGGCCAGTCCATGCCGACGGCGTAGCCCACGTACGGTTTGGCCCAGTCGGGCACCAGGAAGCCGTCGAACCCCAAAGGGGCTCACCGGTCGTCCGGGGCCGGCTCGTACGAGGTCAGCTCTTCGGCGTACTCGTAGGTGCGGGAGGTGTTCCACAGGCCATCGCGCAGGTACTCGACCTGGGCGATGTAGGCGTCGAAGGAGGCGAAGAGGCTCTCGCGGACGGCGGGCAGGTTGCGTTCGAGCTCCGCGCCGTACTGGTCATCGCCCAGCGGGTTGCCCACCTCGTCGAAGCCCTGGCGCAGGTTCTCCCGCTGTTCGCGCAGGACGCCGGCGTCGGCGTCGGCCCGCGCCGACCGGCGCCGGATGTCCTGCCACGTGACCTGGTAGCCGCCGTCACTGACCACGTGCGTCCTCGCCGGGCAGCCGCACCGGCTGCGGGAGGAACGACTCGAAGCTCGCGCCGTCGCCGTAGAGCTGGTCGAAGGGCAGGCCCTTCGGCACGAACGGCCGCATGAGCTGTTCGGTCTGCTCGGCCACGTCGCTCGTCGCCGCGCCGATCTGCTCCAGGATCGCCCGCGAGAGCTGCGACGGCGAGAGCCTGCGGTACACGCGCGGGTCCAGGTCGATGCGCTGCACCTGGCCGCGCGGGCCCACGGTCACCGTGATCATGCGGTCGGCGGACTCGGCGGTCGCCGTCAGCTCGACCAGCTTGCCGTAGGCCGCCCGCAGCCGGACGGCCTGCTGGTTGTACTCCTTGGCCATGTCCTCGATGGCCGTCCGGAACTCCTCGCTCAACGAGCCTGCCTCCCGTCGTCCGGGCGTCGTCAGTACCCCCGGGGAAGATATCCAGCTCTTCGCGCTATTTCCGCCCTCGTTGCGAAGGTTCGCGATTTCGTGATCATTTAGTCATCAAACTAGCGCGGCGCTGACAGCGCCATGGAATATCGTCGAAGGTTACGCCGAGCCCCGGATCACGAGCCGCGCGGGCAGCACGACCGAGGTCGCGTGCCGTCCCTCCAGACGTGAGAGCAGCAGCCGGGCCAGCGCCAGCGCCAGGTCGGCCACCGGCACGCGCACGGTGGTCAGGCCGGGGGTGGTGGCCGAGGCGGCGTCCACGTCGTCGAACCCCACGATCGCGAGGTCCTCCGGCACCCGCCGGCCCAGCTCCCCCGCCGCCCGCAGGGCCCCGATGGCGAGCTGGTCGGTGGCGGCGAAGACGGCGTCGAGCGACGGCGAGTCGCTGAGCAGCCGCCGGGTGGCCTCGGCGCCCGCGGCGCGGGTGAGGTCGTCGGCCAGGCCCAGGTGCGGCGTCAGGCCCGCGCGCTGGAGCGCCGCACGGTGGCCGGCCAGCCGGTCCTGGACGGTGACCAGGTCCGTGGGGCCGCACACCATGCCGATGCGGCGGCGGCCGAGCGCGAGCAGGTGCTCGGTGGCGGTGGCCGCCCCGCCCGCGTTGTCCACGTCCACGTACGGCACCAGCGACGCGATCGGCGGCTTGCCCAGCAGCACGAGGGGCACCCCGGTCCGGGAGAGCCGCTCGGCCAGCGTGTCGCCCCGGTCGGGCGGCAGCAGCACGACGCCGTCGGCGAGCCGGGCCTCGACGTGGGCGGCGATGCGCCGGTGGCTCTCGGCGGTGTCGGCGAGCATCAGCGTGATCTGCTTGCCGGCCCCCTCCAGCAGGCTCGTGACGTACTGGACCACGGCGGAGGTGAGCGCGTCGCCGCCCTGCCTGGGCACGGACAGGACCAGGGCGACCGCGTTGGTCCGGCGGGTGACGAGGCTGCGGGCGGCCAGGTTGGGCACGTAGCCGAGCTCGTTGACGGCCTGCATCACCGAGGTCCTGACCTCGTCGCTCACCGACGACTCGCCGTTGACGACGCGCGAGACCGTGGCCCTGGAGACGCCCGCGCGGGCGGCCACCGTCTCCAGGGTGGGCCGCCTGGGCCGCGTCTCGGCCAGGCCGTTGCGCCGGATGACGTCGCGGTACCACAGCGCGCTGTCCTTGAGCCGCCGCCGCTGGGTGGCGAAGTCGACGTGCACGAGGCCGAACTTGCGCCGGTAGCCGTCCGCCCATTCGAGATTGTCGAGCAAGGTCCAGACGAGATATCCGCGCACCCGCGCGCCGTCGTCGATCGCCGCGCGCAGGGCGCGCAGGTGCTCCTCGATGAAACTGATCCGCTCGACGTCGTGAATGCCGTCGCCGGTCACCACGTCCACGAAGTCCGCGCCATTCTCGGTGATCATCAGATCGAGCCCCGGATATTCCCGGGAAAGGCGGCGGAGAAGCAGCGAGAGGCAATTCGGCACGATCGGCCAGCCCATGGCGGTGACCGCCGTGGGAATGGTGCAGAACAGGATTCCCGCACTGCCCGGATAGGCGGGGTCGGCGGGCTCGCTCGGCTGCGCCTGGACGACCAGCGGGGTGTAGTAGTTGACGCCGAGCAGGTCGAGGGGCTGGGCGATGGTCTCCAGGTCGCCGTCGTGGACGTGGTCGAGCCCGCCGTGCCGCTCGACGACGGGCAGCAGCTCGGCCGGGTACGCCCCGCGCAGCATCGGCTCCAGGAACTGCCGGTTGACCAGGGTGTCGATCCTGGCCACCGCCGCGGCGTCCTCCGCCGACAGTTCCCTGCCGAAGTCGCTCACCTGGGCGGGCGTCATGACGGGCGAGATGTTCAGCACGGCGCCGACCTTGGCGGCCCCGCCCGCGCGCAGGGCCTGCACGGCCAGGCCGTGGCCGAGCAGCATGTGGTGGGCGGCCCGGAAGGCGTCGGCGGCGGACCTGCGGCCCGGGGCGTGGATGCCGGAGCCGTACCCGAGGAAGGCCGCCACCCACGGCTCGTTCAGCGTGAACCAGGTGTCCACCCGGTCGCCGAGCCGCTGGTGGACGGCGGCGGCGTACTCGGCGAACCGCTCGGCCGTGTCGCGGGACGGCCAGCCGCCGCGCTCCTCCAGGGCCTGCGGCAGGTCCCAGTGGTAGAGGGTGGCGTAGGGGGTGACGCCCGCGCCGGCCAGTTCGTCCACCAGCCGGTCGTAGAAGTCGAGGCCGGCCGCGTTGGGTGCGCCGCGCCCTTCGGGGAGAATCCGGGCCCAGCTCACCGAGAACCGGTAGGCGGGCATTCCCAGCTCTTTCATGAGCTGAACGTCCTCGCGATACCGGTGGTAATGGTCGCACGCCTCCGCCCGGTCCGCGGAAAAGTCATCCCAAATGGACGGCAGACGGCCGTGCGCGGCCGTGGCCCCCTCGATCTGGAATGCCGACGTCGAAACTCCCCACACGAAGCCCTCGGGGAAGCTCGTGGTGCTCATATTGGCGGATGCCTTTCGGTCATGGTCAACCCGCCCAGTCTCCCGCGCGCCGCTCGTCGCGCGCCAGCCTGGCCAGGCGGTATACAGAGCGCGTGGAACTGGACCAGCTCGATCGTGACATCATCGCGGCGCTCGTCGACGACGCCCGCCGGACCTATGCGGAGATCGGCCAGCAGGTGGGGCTGAGCGCGTCGGCGGTGAAGCGGCGGGTGGACCGGCTCCGCGACACGGGGGCGATCACGGGGTTCAGCGCACGGGTCTCGCCGCGGGCGCTCGGCTGGACGACGGAGGCGTACGTCGAGCTGTTCTGCCAGGGCAAGACCAAGCCGTCGGACATCGCGCTGGCCATGGCCAGGTTCCCCGAGGTGGTGGCGGCGGCCACGATCACCGGCGAGGCGGACGCGTTGCTGCACATCAGGGCCACGGACGTCCGGCACGTGGAGCGGGTGATCGAGCGCATCGCGGCGATGACGTTCGTGGTCCGGACCAAGAGCTCCATCGTGCTGTCGAGGCTGGTCGACACGCCTCCCGGAGCCGCTCCGCCGGAGCCGCGCAACGAATCCACGGCCGCGGGCTGACAGACGCAACAAAATCGCACCGACACGCAATGCCGCCCACTTGGCCTGCGCAAACGCGCGTTCTTAGGCTGTCCTCAATCCCCTGAGGTGGGGATTTCCCCTGCGTAAGAGCCGATGGAGTGATGCATGCCCAAACACTTCCTCATGTGCCGCCCTGAGTACTTCACGGTCGAGTACGCCATCAATCCGTGGATGGACCCCGAGGCCGGCGCGGATCGCGACGTGGCGGTCCGGCAGTGGGAGGGCCTGAAGGCGGCGTACGAGGAACTCGGCCACGAGGTGAGCCTGATCGACCCGATCGATGGGCTCCCTGACATGGTGTTCGCCGCGAACGGCGCGCTCGTCGTGGGCGGACGTGCCTACGGCGCGCGCTTCGCCTACCCGCAGCGCGGCCCCGAGGGGCCCGCCTACCTGCGCTGGTTCGAGGAGCGCGGCTACCCGACGCTGGAGCCGTCGCACGTGAACGAGGGTGAGGGCGACTTCCTCACGCTCGACGACGTCATCCTGGCCGGCACGGGCTTCCGCACCGACGTGGTGGCCCACCAGGAGGCGCAGGAGTACCTGGGCCGCCCGGTGGTCTCGCTGACGCTGGTGGACCCGCGCTACTACCACCTGGACACGGCGCTGTTCCCGCTCGACGGGCACAACGTGGCCTACTACCCCGCGGCCTTCTCGCCGGGCAGCCTCTCGGTGCTGCGCCGCATGTTCCCCGACGCGGTGATCGCGACCGCCCGGGACGCCGAGGTGCTCGGCCTCAACGCGGTCAGCGACGGCACGAACGTGGTCGTCAGCTCCGAGGCGTCCGATCTGCAGTTGGAGCTCAAGCGGCGTGGGTACGAGGTGATCCCGGTCGAGCTGTCGGAGCTGCGTAAGGCGGGCGGCGGGCCCAAGTGCTGCACACTTGAGATCAGGGGGGAGAACTGATCATGACCACCAGCGCAGAGCTGATCGAAGTGAGCGAGCGCCGCGGGGCGCACAACTACCATCCACTGCCGGTGGTGATCCACGAGGCGCACGGCGCGTGGGTCACCGACGTCGAGGGCAAGCGGTATCTCGACTGTTTGGCGGGCTACTCCTCGCTCAACTTCGGCCACGGCCACCCGAAGATCATCGAGGCCGCGAAGGAGCAGCTCGAACGGCTCACGCTGACCAGCCGCGCCTTCTACCACGACCAGTTCGCGCAGTTCTGCACGGGCCTCGGCGACCTGACGGGCAAGGACCTGGTCCTGCCCATGAACACCGGCGCCGAGGCCGTCGAGACCGCCATCAAGGTGGCGCGCAAGTGGGGCTACGAGGTCAAGGGCGTCGAGCCCGAGCAGGCCAACATCATCGTGATGGAGGACAACTTCCACGGCCGCACCACCACGATCGTCAGCTTCTCCACCGACCCTGAGGCGCACGACAACTTCGGCCCGTACACGCCGGGTTTCCGGATCGTCCCGTACGCGTCGGTCGAGGCGGTCCGGGCGGCCATGGACGCGAACACGGTGGCCGTGCTGGTCGAGCCGATCCAGGGCGAGGCCGGGGTGCTGGTGCCGCCGGACGGGTACCTGAGCGAGCTCCGGGCGCTGTGCACGGCCGAGGGCGTCCTGATGATCGCCGACGAGGTGCAGTCGGGGCTGGGACGCACGGGGCAGACGTTCGCGTGCGACCATGAGGGGGTCGTGCCCGACATCTACGTGCTGGGCAAGGCGCTCGGCGGCGGCGTCGTGCCGGTCTCGGCCATCGCCGCCGACCGCGACGTGCTGGGCATCATCCACCCGGGGCAGCACGGGTCCACGTTCGGCGGCAACCCGCTGGCCTGCGCGGTCGCCAACGCGGTCATCGAGATCCTGAACACCGGCGAGTTCCAGGCGCGCGCCACCAAGCTCGGCGAGGTGCTGCACGCGAAGCTGCGCGAGCTGATCGGCCAGGGCGTGGTGGAGGTGCGCGGGCGCGGCCTGTGGGCGGGCGTGGACATCGACCCGTCGATCGCCACCGGGCGCGAGGTGTCCAAGGCGCTGCTCAAGCGGGGCGTGCTGGCCAAGGACACGCACGGCTCCACGATCCGGCTGGCGCCGCCGATCGCGGTCTCGGAGGAGGACCTGCTGTGGGCGGTCTCCCAGCTCGCCGACGCGCTCTACGAGCTGAGAACCACGTGATCCGCTGAGCGATCGATCAGCGGGGCCCGTTCACCGTACGTGGGCGGGCCCTGCCGCGTGCCACACCTGCATGCCCGCCGGGGCGTCGCCCGGCTCGAACCCCGCCTCCTTCAGCTCGGCCGCCACGACGTGCCCGGCGGGCCAGTGCGCGGTGGTGATCACCTCGTCCGCGCTGAGCACCGTGCCGCGCCGCTCGACCCGGTAGACGAACCGCGAGGTGACGCGCTCCCCCTCGGCCGCCAGGACCTGCCCGGCGACCGCGTACGTGTGCCTGCCGACCTGGTAGGAGCCCAGGACCTCGAGGTCTCCTGGCACGGCGGGCGCGCGGTCGCGCCAGTTGAACACCAGCCGCCCGCCCGGCTCCAGCCCGTCGCGCAGCACCCGCCACAGCTCGGCCCGCCCGGCGGCGGCGAAGCTCTGCAGCACCGAGATCATCACGACGGCCTCGACCGGCTCGTCCACCTCAAGATCCAGCGCACCGCACGGCAGCACGGTCACCCGGCGCAGCAGACCGGGGTCGGCGGCCAGGCGGGACAGCAGCACGGAGCGCATGCCGAGCGACGGCTCGACGGCGTAGATCTCGGCGGGGGTCTCGCGGGCGATCAGCTCGGTGATCAGGCCGGTGCCGGCGCCGATCTCGACGACGCTCCGCCGCACGCCCGCCAGCAGCGGGGGCAGCAGTTCGCGGACCATGGGCACGTGGCCGTCCCCGTGCCAGAGGTCGTAGAAGGGCACGGCGACGGCACAGGCATCTTCACGCATGGGTGTCAGCGTAGGCGGGCGGTGTCGATCGGTTTGACCACCTCACCGGTGGAGCCGTACCAGGTGATCTGGTCGGGGAGGGTGAGCATGGCCAGCGCGTTCTGGAACCACGGGCCCTTGACGACCTTCCAGCGGAACGGCGGGCGCGGGATGCCCGCCAGCCGCGCCAGCAGGCTGCCCACCAGCGTGGCGATCGAAAACTGGGTGAAGACGTTGGCCCAGCGCAGCAGCCGGCTGAGCGGGTTGCGGATGGGCGAGCAGACGATCTGGAAGACCGGGCCCCGGTCGACCTTGGCCAGGTAGGAGTAGTGCACGTCGCCCGACAGGATCAGCACCGGCTTGCCCAGCCCGACGAGCAGCCGCGCGAGGTCGTCGAACGAGCGCCGGAAGGCCGCCCAGTGCTCCAGGTCGATGGCCTGGCGCAGGGCCTCCGACCAGCGCCGCACGAGCGGCCCCCACTTGCCGTCGCACAGGGCCTCGTTCCAGTTCTGCACGCCGTGGACGCCCTCGGGGAGCAGGAACGGGATCGACGAGCCGATGATGATGCGCTCGGCGGGCCGGCGCACCTGGTCCTCCAGCCAGGCCCACTCCCCCGGGTCGAGCATCCGCCGGTCGCCGGGGGTGACCTGCCTGGCGCAGCGGGTGTCCACCATGATCAGACGCGTGGCGCCGAGGTCGCGGGCGTAGCTCCAGCGGTTGCTGCTCGGCTCGGCGTCGGCCCGTTCGGCGAACTCGTCGAGAGCCGCGCCGCCGTCGCCGGCCATCAGCTTGGCCAGCAGTTCGTCGTCCGCGCGCTCGGCGGGCGAGAGGTTGCCGAGATGCTGGTAGATCCAGTACGCCCCCAGCCCCGCCACGACCCTGCGCCGCCACCAGGGCGTGCGGGCCATCTGCTCGCGCCAGGGCTGCGAGGTGTTCCAGTCGTCGCGCAGGTCGTGGTCGTCGAAGATCATCGCGGTCGGCACGGTGGACAGCAGCCAGCGGATCTCCGTCTCGGTCCACGCCTGGCGGTACAGCTCGGCGTACTCCTCGAAGTCGGCGATCTCGCCCTGCGGCTCGGTGTCCCTGCGGGCGTGGATGTAGGCCAGCATGTCGGGCGAGGGGTTGTCGGCGTAGACCTGGTCGCCGAGGAGCAGCAGCAGGTCGGGCCACTCCTCCTCGGCGGCGTCGGGCAGGTGCTCGCCGAAGGCGCGCAGGACGTCGTCGCCGTGGCTGCGTACGTGGGCGGCGTCGTGCGGCACGCTCGTACGGCACGATCCGAACGCCACCCGCCGCGCCCCTTCGGCGGGCAGCAGCCGGATCCGGCTCGGCGGGCGACCCGCCATGGGCCATACCTGCTCCCCGTCGAGCTTCACCGAGTACGACGCGATATCCTGGGACAACGCAACGAGATCCACGATCGCGTAGTGGTGTCCGTGCACGGTGAAGGTAGGCGACCGGTAAGACCTGCCGTCCGCTTCCACAGTGACCGTGCAGGGTTCGGCGGTCTCCACCCAGATCGAGGCGCTGTCGGTGTCGACGTGACGCAACATCGGCCCCACCACCAGTGCGGGCATTCCACCCCTCAGTTCGACGGTTCGGCACACTCTCGCATCGTTAGCCTGCCAGAGTGGCACGGTCCACAGCATCCGATCGCCGGCTTGGATTTCTTCCAACAACTAGGCAAGGCCAAACCACCCGCCGTAGGATGATCGTGACAACAACGCCCAAAAAGGGAAAGGCAACGGCGCTTTTTCCGCAAAAGGGCGTACATACCAGGAGGAAGTTCTCCATGAGCATCATGGTGCCGTCAAAGACGCCGGCCCTGATCACTCCGGGCCGTCAGGCCCTCGACTCCGCTCTCCACCAACTCGACCAGGCGGCCGGGCATCTCGGGCTCGACGACGGGCTGCGCACGATGCTGGCCACGCCGCGCCGCTCGCTGACCGTCTCCGTCCCGGTGCGGCGCGAGGACGGCCGGCTCGACGTCGTCCAGGGCTACCGGGTCCAGCACAACGTCTCGCGCGGCCCGGCCAAGGGCGGCCTGCGGTTTCATCCCGCGACCGACATCCACGAGGTGACCGCGCTCGCGATGTGGATGACGTGGAAGTGCGCGCTGGTCGGCATCCCGTACGGCGGCGCCAAGGGCGGCGTGGCCATCGACCCGGCCGTGCTCACCACCCGCGAGCTGGAGCGGCTGACCCGCCGCTACGTCAACGAGATCCTGCCGCTGATCGGCCCGGAGAAGGACATCCCGGCACCCGACGTCGGCACCGACGAGCAGACCATGGCCTGGATCATGGACACCTACAGCGTCAACGCCGGCTACTCGGTGCCCGGGGTGGTCACCGGCAAGCCGACGACGCTGGGCGGCTCGCTCGGCCGCTCCGGCGCGACCTCGCGCGGCGTGCAGATCGCGGCGCTGGCCGCGCTCGGCCGCTCGCCCGAGGGCGTGACCGTCGCCGTGCAGGGCTTCGGAAAGGTGGGCGCGCCGGCCGCGCAGTACCTGTCCGACGCCGGGTGCAAGGTGGTGGCGGTCTCCGACGTCAGCGGCGCGGTCCACGCGGCCGGGGGCCTCGACATCGCCAAGCTGCGCGCGTACGCGGCCGAGACCGGCGGCGTACGCGGCTTCCACCAGGCCGACGCACTGGGCCACGACGAGCTGTTCGAGCTGGACGTGGACGTGCTCGTCCCGGCCGCGCTCGAAGGCGTGATCACCGAGGCCAACGCGCCCCGGATCCGCGCCCGCCTGATCGTCGAGGGCGCCAACGGCCCCACCACGCCCGAGGCCGACGAGATCCTCGTCGGCAACGGCACCACGGTGGTGCCCGACATCCTGGCCAACGCGGGCGGGGTGATCGTGTCGTACCTGGAGTGGGTGCAGAACATGCAGGCGTACACGTGGAGCTCGGGTGACGTCGAGCTCAAGCTGCGCGAGCTGATGCTGGGAGCCTTCTCCGAGGTCACGTCACTGGCCGCCGACCGCGGCCTGACGCTGCGGGAGGCGGCCCACGTGATCGGCGTGGGCCGGGTGGCCGAGGTGCACCAGATGCGCGGCCTCTACCCGTGAGCGCGACTTAAGTAGCGGGGGGCTCGCCCAAGGTTCGATGCCGGGGCGGGCCCCTCGCCGCGATCGTGGAGGCATGAGAGGGCTCATCAGTTTCGTCGCCGTGATCGCCGTCATCCAGGGGCTCGCGGGCTTCGCCGGCCGGGTGTGGTTCGACCGCGAGTGGGGGTTCCTGCACCGGCTGGTGGACCTGCCGGTGCCGGCGTACTTAGGGGTGGCGGCGGCCGGCGTGGTGGTGCTGATCCTGGCCGACAACGCCAGGAAACGCGACCGGGGCTGAGGCCGGGCCGCCACGCGCGGGAAGGTCCTTCCGCCGGGGAGCGCAGAGGGAGGATACTCGTCGGCGGCGCGGCGACCGTCCGTCCGCGTGCGGCCCGGCTGCCGGGCCCGCCCGGTCGCGCCGCGCCCGCCGCCCCGGGTCCGCCGGGCCGTCCTACCGCCGGAGGTCTGATGAACGTCGTCTCCTACCGTCCCGAGCCGGAGGAGCTGAGCTACACCTTCGGCGGCCGGCCGCCGGTCGGCACGGTACGTCCGGGCACGATCCTGGAGCTGTACACCGAAGACTGCTTCGGCGGCCGGGTCCGGACCGTGGCCGACCTGCCGTCCCGGGTGTGCGAGTTCCCCTACCTGAACCCCGTCTCGGGTCCCTTCCACGTCGAGGGCGCCGAGCCGGGCGACACGCTGGCGCTGCACTTCGTCTCGATCACCCCGGCCAGGGACTGGGCGGTGTCCACGACGTTCCCCCACTTCGGGGCGCTGACCGGCACCCACACGACGGCCATGCTCCAGCCGCCGCTGGAGGAGCGCGTCTGGCGCTACGACATCGACCTCGGCCGCGGCGTGGCCGTCTACCACGCCCGCAACAGCGACTTCAGCGTGGCGCTGCCGCTCGACCCGATGCACGGCACGGTCGGCGTGGCCCCCGGCGCGAACGAGGCCCGCATGACGATCACCCCCGACGCGCACGGCGGCAACATGGACACCCCCGAACTGCGCGCCGGCGTCACCGTCTACCTGGGCGTCAACGTCGAGGGCGGGCTGTTCTCGATCGGCGACGGCCACGGGCTGCAGGGCCACGGCGAGGTGTGCGGGACGGCCGTCGAGTCGGCCATGAACACCGTGGTCGCGGTCGAGCTGATCAAGGGGGTGGCCACGCCGTGGCCGCGCCTGGAGGACGATCAGCACCTGATGTCCACCGGGTCGGCCAGGCCGCTGGAGGACGCGTACCGGATCAGCCAGCACGACCTGGTCACCTGGACCTCCGGACTGACCGGCCTGGACACGCTCGACGCCTACCAGCTCGTCAGCCAGGGCGGGCAGGCGCCGGTCGGGAACGTGTGCGACACCAACTACACGATGGTCGCCAAGCTGCCCAAGGCGTATCTGGGCCGGGTCGCGGTCTACGACTCCGCGCACGCCCGGCTGCGCGCGCTGGGTTCCCAGTACACGACTTAGTAAACCTTCATGTCGCAGGTCAGACTACTGATCATCTTCGTCCTACAGTGGCAGGGTGCTCAGGTTGGCTCTGTCTCTGGTCCTGCTCGATCCAGCGGCCGTCACCGAGGTGTCGCACCGCTACGTCCCCGTCCCCCGCGTGCTCACTCCTGACGGCGACCGCCTGGGCTACGCGCCGGTCCCGCGCCCGTACACGGGGGCGCGGCGGCTGACCGGGGTGCTGGTCGGCCACGACCCGGTCGCCCGGAGGGACGTGGCGTGCGGGGGCACGGTCATCGGCTCGCGCAGCCGCAGCCTGGTGCTGACCGCGGCCCACTGCCTCTACCACGACGGGCGGCTGCTCAGGCGGCTGGCCTTCCTGCCCGGCTACGACCGTGGCCGGCCGCCGCTCGGGGTCTGGCCGGTCGTGCGCACGTGGGTGCCTGCCAGGTGGCGCAGCCGGCCGTACTCCCCGGAGCTGCTCCCGTACGACGTGGGCCTGGTCGGGGTGGCCAGCGGCAGGCGCCCGCTGGAGGCCGTCACCGGGCGGGGGCTGTCGCCGATGCGCACCGCCAGAGGCACCGAGCTGCGCGGCCTCGAACTGCTCGGCTACCCGGCGGGCAAGGGCTATCCGGGCACGACGATGTACCGGTGTCTGGGCGACGTGGTCGAAGGGGTCTCCGAGGGCCCCGGGGTGATGGTCACCCGCAACTGTCACGCCGCGGCGGGCGGCAGCGGCGGCCCGGCCCTGTACGGCGGGGCGGTGGCGGGCGTCGTGTCGTCGTCGAGCCCGCTGAGCGACGCGAAGGGCTACACCGTGCTGACCCGGCTGGGGGGCAGGCCGTTCCAGCGGATGTTCACCAGGGCCGACCGGGAGATGCGGCGCAAGGCGGCCGGCTGACGCTACGCCGCGCCGGCCGCGCTGACGATCTCCTCGCAGAGGGCGTGGGTGGCCAGGGCGTCGGTGGCGGCCACACGGCGGCCGTCGCGGACGGCGGCCAGGAAATCCAGGCAGATCTGCTCGATGCCGCGCTGCCTGGCGACCGGCACCCAGTCGGGACGCCGGGCGAGGGTCTCGCCGCCGGTGTAGTCGATGATGTCGCCGAGGTTGACCACGCGCCGTTTCGCGCCGTCGCCCATGGCCTCGCAGGTCTCCTCGCTCGCGCCGCTCATCCGGTTCATGACGCCGATCGTGGTGAAGCCGTCGCCCGACAGCTCCAGGACGATGTGCTCGATCAGGCCGTCTCTGACGCGGGTCCGGATCGTCCGGCCGGTGACCGGCCCCGGCGCGAGGAACCTGAGGGTGTCGGCCACGTGGATGAAGTCGTCGAAGATCGCCCGGCGCGGGAGGTCGGGGTGGTTGTGCCGGTTCTTCTCCATCAGGACGAGGTGGCGGGGGTGGGCGGCCAGTTCGGCGTAGCCGGGGGCGTGACGGCGGTTGAAGCCGACCATCAGGGACCTGCCCGCCGCCTCCGCCAGGCGGACGAGCCGCTCCGACTCGGCCAGGGTGTAGGCGATCGGCTTGTCGACGTAGACGTGGATCCCGGCGTTGAGCAGCGGTTCGATGATCTCGGGGTGCGCGTCGGTGGCCGCGTGCACGAACGCCACGTCCACCCCGGCCTTGATCACCTCGTCCACGCTCGTGGACCGGCGGGCGATCCGGTAGGTGTCGCCGAGCCGGTCCAGCCGGGCCTGGTTGCGGGTGCAGAGGTGCAGGTCGAGAGCGGGCTGGGCGGCCAGCACGGGAAGGTATGCCTTCTCCGCGATGTCGCCCAGCCCGATCATGGCTGTCTTCATCCGTCGAGCGTAGCCTTCAGTGCCGTGTCGATCGGCGTGGGCGCGACGCCGAAGGTGCGCTGGAAGGCCGAGGAGTCGAGCAGGTACGGCGCGGTGAACTGGTAGCGGACGTGCCGCAGTTCCCGCAGCGTGACCGAGAACAGCCCGGCCGCCCGCACCAGCCCCCACGGCAGCGACTGCATCCGGGGCTCGGGAGCGCCGATCACGGCCGCCATGCGCTGCGCCATCTGGCGGAAGGACTGCGCCTCGGCGGTGGGCACGTGCCACGGCCGGCCCCAGGCCCGCTCGTCCGTGCCGGCCGTGATCAGGGCGTCGGCCACGTCGGGCAGGTAGGTCCAGCTATGCGGCAGGTCCGTCGGGTACGGCAACTGGATCGCCTTGCCCGCCCTGAGCGGCACGATGAAGCGGTCGCCCAGGTAGGACTGGTCGGTGGCGCCGGGGCCGTAGTAGTCGGAGCCGCGGATCTCGGTGGCCCTGATCCGGCCGGCCTCGTGCGCGGCCAGCGCGTCGGCCCACATCTTGGCGCGGACCCGGAACTTGGGGTTGGGCGAGGCGAGCGGCAGGTCCTCGGTCATCGGGCCGTCGACGGGGCCGTAGGGGTAGAGGTTGCCGAGCATCACGTAGGCGGCGCCGCTCGCCTCGGCGGCGGCCAGGAACGAGTCGGCCATCGGCGGCCAGTCGGTGAGCCAGCGGTGGTACTGCGGGTTGACGCAGTTGTACAGGGCGTCGGCCCCTCGGGTCACCTCGGTCAACCTGGCCCGGTCGGCGACGTCGGCGGCCACCTTGACCGAGCCCGCGGGCCCGCTGCCCGAGCGGGTCACGACGACGACCTCGTGCCCCTGGGCGATGAGCTTGGTGGCCAGGTGCGTGCCGACCTGGCCGGAACCGACCACAACGTGCTTGCCCATGATCAGACCTCGTTCCAGACGATGCGGAGGACCGCGTTGAGGATGAAGAGTGCGGAGAAGACGGCGGCGGGGGCGGCGAGCCCGGAGGCGTAGAGCGCCAGCGCGCCGCCGCCGAACCAGAGGATCTCCAGCGCCGCGCGGGCCAGACCGGTCAGCGGGTACGTGGCGTTCGCGCCGCCGCCCGCCCCGAACAGGGCCCACGCCGTGATGAACAGCGCCGGGCCGGCGAGCCCCGCCAGCAGCTTGACGCCCCAGCCGGAGTCGAGCGTGAAACCCCAGTAGCCGACGGAGAACAGCACACCGAGTTCAAGGAGGAACATCAGCACCGCGTTGGCGTTCTTGGCCAGGTTGAGCATCGGGGTCGCCTCCGGAGCAGCAGGGGTCGTTCGCTTGCGAGAGCAATGCTCTCTCAAAAGAGCGCTGCTCGTCAAGAGCAGTGCTCTCGTTTTTTGGCACCGCTCTGCTAATCTGCCCTGTATGACAGCCAGCCGAACTGCCAGAGAACGCGTCCGGGCCGAGCTCACCAAAGAGATCACCGACATCGCGCGGCGCCAGCTCGCCACCGAGGGGGCCGGCGGCCTGTCGCTGCGGGCGGTGGCGCGGGAGATGGGCATGGTCTCCTCGGCCATCTACCGCTACTTCCCGAGCCGCGACGACCTGCTCACCGCACTGATCATCGACAGCTACAACGCGCTCGGCGAGGCCGTCGAACGCGCCGAGGCGGCGGTCCCGCGCGACGACCACCTCGCGCGGTGGCTGGCGGCCTGCGGAGCCGTCCGCGACTGGGGCGTGGCCCACCCCCACGAGTACGCGCTCATCTACGGCTCCCCCGTGCCCGGCTACCAGGCCCCCCAGGACACGGTCACGGCCCGCGTGCGGGACGTGGCGGTGCTGGGCCGCATCATGTCCGAGGCGTGGCAGGCGGGGGCGCTGCGGCCGGCCGAGGAGGAGGCGCCGCCGGAGCTGGAGCAGGAGGTGGTGAACTTCCGTCCGCTCATGCCCGGCGTGCCCGACAACGTGATCTGGCGCGTCATCACGGGCTGGACGGGCCTGTACGGGTGGGTCAGCTTCGAGGTGTTCGGCCAGTTCAACAACACGATCGAGGACCGGGGCACGGCCTTCGGGCACACCATGCGGCTGGCGGCGGGCACGATCGGGCTCACCCGGTGAGACACGTCAGGACGTGCTGAGCACCCGGACACAGGGGCTCGACGCGCCGGGCCGAGCGGCCGGGGACCGCTCGGACAAACCCTGCTCACGTCGGCCCGCCCGGTGACGGGCCCGGCGGCCGGGCCCGTTCTCCGGATCGGACGCGGTCAGCGCGCGGCGCGGTTGACCGCGGAGGTGATGGCCTTGAGCGAGGCCGACGTGGTGTTGGCGTCGACGCCCACGCCCCACAGCACCTTCCCGTTGACCTCGCACTCCAGGTAGGAGGCCGCCTTGGCGTCGGTGCCCGCGCTCATCGCGTGCTCCACGTAGTCGAGCACCCGCACCTGGATGCCGACGTTCCCGATGGCGTCGATGAAGGCCGAGATCGGGCCGTTGCCCTTACCCTCGATCTCGCGGATCTCGCCGTCGAGCCGCACGTCGGCGCTGATCAGGTCCTTGTCGTCGACCGTGGACTCGTGGCGGTGGGCCATGAGGCTCAGGCGGCCCCAGCGATTGGCCGGGTTGGGCAGGTACTCGTCGCGGAAGATCTCGTACATCGCGGCCGGGCCGATCTCGCCGCCCTCGCTGTCGGTGCGGGCCTGCACCACCTTCGAGAACTCGATCTGCAGCCGCCGCGGCAGGTCGAGCTGGTGGTCGGCCTTCATGATGTACGCGACGCCGCCCTTGCCCGACTGGCTGTTGACCCGGATGACGGCCTCGTAGGAGCGGCCGATGTCCTTCGGGTCGATCGGCAGGTACGGGACCGCCCAGGTGAACTCGTCCACCGGCACGCCGGCCTCGCTCGCGTCGCGCTCCAGGTGCTCGAAGCCCTTCTTGATGGCGTCCTGGTGGGAGCCGGAGAAGGCGGTGTAGACCAGCTCGCCGCCCCACGGGTGGCGCGGGTGCACGGGCAACTGGTTGCAGTACTCGGTGACGCGGCGGATCTCGTCGATGTCGCTGAAGTCGATCTCGGGGTCGACGCCCTGGGAGAACAGGTTCATGCCCAGGGTGACCAGGCAGACGTTGCCGGTGCGCTCGCCGTTGCCGAACAGGCAGCCCTCGATGCGGTCGGCCCCGGCCAGGTAGCCCAGCTCGGCGGCGGCCACGGCGCTGCCGCGGTCGTTGTGCGGGTGCAGCGACAGGATGATCGAGTCGCGGTGCCTGAGGTTGCGGTGCATCCACTCGATCTGGTCGGCGTAGATGTTGGGGGTGGCCATCTCGACCGTGGCGGGCAGGTTGATGATCACCTTGCGGTCGGGGGTGGGCTGCCACACCTCGTTGACGGCGTCGCACACCTCGACGGCGTACTCCAGCTCGGTGCCGGTGAACGACTCGGGCGAGTACTGGAAGCGGACGTCCACGTCGCAGGCGTCGGCGAGCTTCTTGACCAGCTTGGCGCCCTCGACCGCGATGGCGGTGATGCCGTCCTTGTCCTGGCCGAACACCACGCGGCGCTGCAGGGTGGAGGTCGAGTTGTACAGGTGCACGATGGCCTGCTTGGCGCCGGCGATGGACTCGAAGGTCCGCTCGATCAGCTCGGGACGGGCCTGCGTCAGCACCTGGATGACCACGTCGCCGGGGATGCGGCCCTCTTCGATGATCTGCCGGATGAAGTCGAAGTCGGTCTGCGAGGCGGCCGGGAAGCCCACCTCGATCTCCTTGTAGCCCATGCCTACCAGCAGCTCGAACATCTTGAGCTTGCGGTGGGAGTCCATCGGGTCGATCAGCGCCTGGTTGCCGTCACGCAGGTCGACCGCGCACCATCGGGGAGCCTCGGTGATCACCTTGTCGGGCCAGGTGCGGTCGGTCAGCCGGACCGGCTCGTACGGCTGGTAACGCTGGACGGGCATGCGGCTGGGCTGCTGAGCTGTCATGATCGGATGCTCCTCGTCGGTCTCAGAAAGAAAGCGGCCGACGCGCATGACTCGCTCCGCGGCGAGGGAGCCGGCCTTACAGGCCCCCGCCGCGGCAGCTAAGAAGGAGCCCGCGCAGCATGACATGAACGCTACCAGACGCCCCGGGATGCACCGTGCAGGATCTCAAATCCCGAGAAACCAGCGGAATCGGCGGCGAACGGGCTTCCTTACCCGCGCCATACCAGCCGTGGGGCGGCTGCTATCGCGTGGTGATTAGAGTCGTGGACATGCGGGACGACGAGATTCTCACCAGGATCAGCGCGCTGGTCGACGAGGAGCACGAGCTGCGCGGCAGGCTGACGACCGGCGCGGTGACCTCCGACGAGGAGCACGCGCGCATCAAGGAGCTGGAGACGGCCCTCGACCAGTGCTGGGACCTGCTCAGGCAGCGCCGCGCCAGGCGTACCGCGGGCGCGGACCCCGAGGGCGCCACCGCCCGCCCGGCCGGCGAGGTGGAGAACTACCGCCAGTAGGCGGACCGTGAGCCGCGGCGTTCACAGCGCCGCGATCGGCGTGGATCAGCATGGATCGGCATGGATCGGCCGCCGTGTCGCGGGTTACGCTGACGATCTATGAGCCTGGAGGGGTTACGAGACGGAGATCCGCCCCAGGTGGGGCGGTACACCCTTCTCGGCCGGCTCGGCGAGGGCGGCATGGGCGTCGTCTACCTCGCCCGCGACCCCTCGGGGGCCAGGGTCGCCGTCAAGCTCATCCACGCCAGGATGGACGCCCATCCCGGCTTCCGGCGGCGCTTCGCCCGCGAGGTGTCCGCCGCCGGGCGCGTCGCCCGGTTCTGCACCGCCCCCGTGCTGGACGCCGACGTCGAGGGCGAGGTCGCCTACCTGGTCACCGAGTACGTCGAGGGCCCCAGCCTCAAGGAGTTCGTGGCCACGTCGGGGCCGCTGCGCGGCTCGGCCCTCGACGGGCTGGCGGCCTCGATGGCGATGGCGCTGCGGGCCATCCACGGGGCCGGGGTGGTGCACCGGGATCTGAAGCCGTCGAACGTGCTGCTCTCCCCGGTGGGCCCGAAGGTGATCGACTTCGGGATCGCGTGGCTGGCCGACTCCGAGGTGAGCAGCACGGTACTGGGCACGCCCGCCTACATGTCGCCGGAGCAGGTGTCGGGGGCGGAGGCCGGCCCGGCGTCCGACGTCTTCTCCTGGGGCTGCACGGTCGCCTTCGCCGCGAGCGGCGTCCCCCCGTTCGGGACGGGCTCCGTGCCGACCCTGCTGCTGCGTATCGTCAACGATCCCCCTGATCTGGGCGATCTCCCGGCCCCGCAGGAGCCGGGCGCCGCCCGCCAGGCCGAACTCTGGAAGACCGACCGCCCGCGGGACGCCGAGCTCATGCGCCGGCTGGCCCGCGTCCCCCACGCCGTCCGGCTCAACCAGCCGGAGGTCAGGTCGAAGGTGGCGGCCACGATCACGGCGGCGGAACAGGCCGGCGGCGTTCCGGTGTTCCTGATCAGCTACCTGCCGGGCGGCGAGTGCACCCCCACGAGCCGCTCGGCCCTGCCCGGCTACCAGGAGTGGATCGCCGGCATCGCCCATCAGATCGGCCCGGCGCGGGCCGTGGTCGTCCTGGAGCCGTCCAGCCTGGTCCGGGTGCCCGGCACCGCGAACTGCGACCGGCCGGGCACCCCGGAGCAGCGCTACCAGGACCTGCGCCAGGCCGTACGGAGCCTCAAGGCGAACCCGGCCACCGCCGTCTACCTGGACGGCAGCCAGGACTTCTGGCCGGGCGCCGAGATCATGGCCGCGCGGCTGGTCGGCGCCGGGATCGACCGGGCGGACGGGTTCTTCGTCAACACGGGCGGCTACCAGGCCACGGCCGCCGCCGTCGAGTACGGCAAGGCCCTGTCCGCCTGCGTCGGGATCATGCTGAAGACGGGCGGGACCACCTGCCCCAAGGACGCCGGCGTGGATCCGGCGGCCATGCCGCACTTCGTCGTGGACACCAGCAGGAACGGCCGGGGGGCGTGGAGCCCGGCCAAGCACTACGAGGACCCGCAGACGTGGTGCAACCCGCCGGGCAGGGGCGTCGGCGACCGTCCCAGCACGCGGACGGGCGAGGAACTGGTGGACGCCTACCTGTGGATCTCCCGCGCGGGCACCTCCAACGGCCGGTGCCGCCGGGGCACGACCGGCGAGGTGGACCCGGAGCACGGCGTGGTGTCCCCGCCGAGCGGCGAGTGGTGGGCGGACCTGGCGCTCGAACGGGCGCGGAACGCCGTCCCGCCGCTGGGCTGAGCACCATGACGATGTTGCGGCGACGTTAAAGCGGCGTAATAAGCCATGTTAAGCAAACGTTAGATATCGCCCCCTCACCCTTGTCCGGACAAACCTCTGAGGTAAGGCTCTGACCAGCAAGTACCGCCCCCAGGCACCCCTCAGGAGGTTCTTCGTGAGCAAGGCACGTGTGCCGTGGAAAGCCATCGTCGGCGGCTCCGTCGGCAACATGGTCGAGTGGTACGACTGGTTCGTCTACAGCAGCTTCGCCGTCTACTTCGCGGCGTCCTTCTTCCCTGAGGGCAACGACACGGCCAAGCTGCTCAACACCGCGGCCATCTTCGCCGTCGGCTTCTTCATGCGTCCCCTGGGCGGCTGGCTGCTCGGCCGCTACGCCGACAGGAAGGGCCGCAAGGCGGCGCTCACGCTCACCGTCACGCTCATGTCGGCCAGCGCCCTGCTGATCGCCATCGCCCCGACGTACGAGTCGGTCGGCTACTTCGGCGCGCTGGTCCTGGTGGTGGCCCGCCTGCTGCAGGGCCTGTCGGTGGGCGGCGAGTACGCGGCCAGCGCCACGTACCTGACCGAGGCCACCCCGCGCGGCCGTCGCGGCTTCGCCTCCAGCTTCCAGTACGTCTCCATGACCGCCGGCCAGCTCGTCGGCCTCGGCCTGCAGATCATCCTGCAGAACACGATGTCCGCCGAGGCGCTGAACTCCTACGGCTGGCGCATCCCGTTCGTGGTCGGCGCGGCTGCCGCCGCGATCGTGTTCTACCTGCGCCGCAGCCTCCTGGAGACCGAGGCGTACGACGAGGAGGAGCGCGAGAGCGGCGAGGCGGCCGAGAAGCGCGGCACGATCAAGGGGCTGCTGGCCCACAAGCGGGAGGCGCTCCTGGTCATCGCCCTGACGATGGGCGGCACGGTCGCGTACTACACCTACACGACCTACCTCACCAAGTACCTGTCGAACAGCGCGGGCCTGCCCAAGGAGACCGCCACGCTGGTGAGCTTCTGCGCGTTGTTCATCTTCATGTGCGTGCAGCCGCTGGCGGGCGGGCTGTCGGACCGGATCGGCCGCCGGCCGCTGCTGATCACGTTCGGGATCGGGTCGATGCTGGCCACGGTGCCGCTGATGACGGCGCTCGGCGGCGTCGGAGGGTTCGGCGGCGCGCTGGTGCTGTCGCTGATCGGCCTGCTCATCGTGACGGGCTACACCTCGATCAACGCGGTGGTCAAGGCCGAGCTGTTCCCGACGAGCGTACGCGCGCTCGGCGTGGCCCTGCCCTACGCGATCGCGAACGCCCTGTTCGGCGGCACCGCCGAGTACGTGGCGCTGTGGTTCAAGGACAGCGGCATCGAGTCCGGCTTCTTCTGGTACGTCTCGGGCTGCGCGGCGGTGTCCCTCATCGTCTACCTCACCATGCGGGAGACCAGGGACGTCGCGCTCTCGCGTACCGAGCAGGCCACGGAGGGTTCACTGCCCGCCCGCGTCTAACCTGGCGACATGCGAGTTCTGCTGGTCGAGGATGACGATCGGCTCGCCGCCGCCCTCACCAAGGCCCTGGACCGGCACGGCCACCTGGTCGTCCGGGCGGGCCTGGCCGTGGACGCCCTCCGCCTGGCGGGGGGCGTCGACTTCGTGCTGCTGGACCTGGGCCTGCCCGACATGGACGGGCTGGAGGCGCTGCGCCGCCTGCGCCGGGTGTCGGCGGTGCCGCTGATCGTGGTCACGGCCCGTACGGAGGAGCGCGAGGTGCTGCGCGGCCTGCGTTCGGGGGCCGACGACTTCCTGGTCAAGCCGTTCCGCACGGTCGAGCTGATGGCCAGGATGGAGGCGGTGGTGCGGCGCGGCACGCGCCCGCTGCCGCAGCGCGACGACGTGGTGAGCGTCGGCGACGTGCGCATCGACCTGGAGTCCAGGCAGGTCACGGTGGCCGGGGAGCCGGTGACGCTGACGCGGCGCGAGTTCGACCTGCTGGCGATGCTGGCGCGCGAGCCCGGCGTGGTGCGCGGCAGGGAGGAGATCCTCGACGAGATCTGGGGCGACCCGCTGCTGTCGGCCTCACGCTCGCTCGACGTGCACGTGGCCAACCTGCGCTCGAAGACCGGCCGTCCGGGGCTGGTGGAGACGTTGCGCGGCACCGGCTACCGGCTGGGTTCGGTCCCGTGAACGCCCGGCTCGTGGTGACGTTCACGACGCTGATCGTGTTCATCGTCGCGGCGCTGGCGGTGCCGCTGGGCCTGGCCTACGCCTCCCACCGCACCAACCGGCTGCTCCTCGACCGCCGCGCCGACGCCACCCGCTTCGCGGAGCTGGCCGACCAGGCGACCCGCGAGGACGACCGCTCGGGCCTGGTCGCCGAGATCAACCGCTACGCCGACCTGTACGGCGCGGCCGTGCGGGTACGCGACCGCAACGGCGCGGCCGTGTTCACCGCGGGCGGCTTCGACTCCGACGAGCGCGAGCCGCTGCGCCTGGCGCTGTCCGGCCGCACGACCGACGACCTGCCCACGATCAGCCCGTTCGGCCCGGCCACGGTGCTGCTGGCCGAGCCGGCCGGCCGCGACGCGCAGCTCTCGGGCGTGGTGCTGCTGCAGGCCCCCACCGACCAGGCCAGGCTGGACGTGTCGCTGGTGTGGGGCGCGCTGGCGCTGGGCGCGCTGGTCGCGCTGGCGTACTCGGTGCTGGCGGCCCGGCGGCTGGCCCGCTGGATCCTGCGGCCGGTCACCGAACTCGACCGCACCACGCGGGCCATCGCGCAGGGGCGGCTGGACGCGCGGGCGCACCCCGGTGCCGGGCCGTCGGAGCTGCGGCGGCTGGAGGAGCGTTTCAACGCGATGGCGGACGCGGTCGCCGGGGCGATGGAGCGCCAGCGGGCGTTCGTGGCCGACGCCTCGCACGAGCTGCGCACCCCGTTGACGGTGCTCGGGCTGCGGCTGGAGAACCTGGAACCGCATCTGCGCGGTGACGGGACGGCCGAGTTCGAGGAGGCGATGGCGGAGCTGGACCGGCTCGCGCTGCTGGTGGAGGACCTGCTGGCGCTGGCGAGGGTGGAGGCGGGCGCGGGCGTCGGGGGCAAGGAGGCCGAGCTGGCGCCCCGGCTGGCGGCGTGGCGGGAGGTGTACGCGGCCAATGACGTGCACCTCATCGCCGACATTTCCGAAATGTCGGTCGTCCCGGAGGCGGCGGCCAGGATCGCGGACATCGCCCTCGACAACGCCCAGAAGTTCGTGCCCGCCGGCGGCACGGTCACCGTCACCCTGGAACACGGCGTGCTCCGGGTCACCGACGACGGGCCGGGGCTGGGCGAGGAGGAGCGCTCGGAGGCGCTGGGCCGCTTCTGGCGCTCGGGCGCGCACGCGAACGAGCCCGGCAGCGGCCTGGGCCTGGCCATCGCCACCGAGCTGGCCAGGGCGTGCGGGGCCACGCTGCGCCTGCTGCCCGCCACGCCGCACGGGCTGATCGTGGAACTCCAGCTCCCCAGCCAGCCGTAGACCGAGCTCTGGCTCCCCGCCGGCCGTAGGTGGAACTCCGGCTCCCCCATCAGAGCTCCGGCTCTCCCGTCAGCCGTAGACCGAGCGGTAGTAGCGGGCCGCGCCCGGGTGCAGCGGCACGACGCCGGTGCCGATGGCGTACCGCTCGTCCAGCCGCCCGCCGGGAGCCGACGGGGCCTGGAGGCGGTCGCGGGCGCTGAACAGGGTCTCGGTGATCGTGTACGCCACCTCGGCCGGCAGCGAGTTACGGCACAGCAGGTAGCTGGGCGTGCCCACGGTCCGCACGGACCTGGCGGCCCCGTAGCTGCCGGCGGGCACGGTGCCGTCCTCGTAGACGGGCCCGAAGCTCCGCCGCAACACCGGCACCAGCGACTCCAGCGACAACAGCCGCAGGTCGTCGCGCGCGGCCAGCGCGGGCGTGGGCACGCCGCCCGACCAGAAGAACGCCTCGATCCGCCCGCCGAGCAGCGCCTCGATGCAGGCGTCCAGGTTGAGCCGGACGATCTCGGGCGGCTCGGCCAGCCCGGCGGCGGCCAGCACCCGCGTGGCGGTCACCGCCGTGCCCGACCCCTCCAGGCCGATCGACACGGCCCGGCCCGCCAGTTGCCCGACCGTGGTGACGGACGAACCCTTCGGAACGACCAGGTGCACGTAGTTCATGTACATCCGGGCCAGGGCGGAGACCGGCTGGCGGCGCACGCGTACGGCGTCGTCGGCGCTGTCGGCCAGCGCGAACCCCGCGTCGGCCCGCCCGTCGGCCATCATCGTCAGGTTCTGCACGCTGGCCGCGGTGGCCACCGCCCGCACCGGCATCCCCTGGCGGCGCAGCTCCTCCGCGAGCCGGTCGCCGAGCGGCCGGTACGGCCCGCCCGCCAGCCCGGTCACCAGCCGCAGCTCCGCCGGGCCGGCCTCGGGGCCCGAGCAGCCGGCCGCCGCGGCGAGGGCGGCCAGCCCGAACAGGGAGCGGCGCGATATGGACATGAATTCACGGTAGCCGGTGGAACAGAATGGACGGTGTGACCACCGCACGCCTGCGCATCTCCCCGGAACTGAGGGTGTTCCTGCCCGCGAGCCGCCGCCACGAGTGGCAGGAGGTGATCCCCGACCGCACCTCCACGCTCGGCCACCACGTCGAGTCGCTCGGGGTGCCGCTGACGGAGGTGGGCCCCATGGTGATCGCCGGGCGGGGCGTGCCGCCGTCGTACCAGCTCGCGCCGGGCGACGTGGTGGACGTGCACCCGGTGCCCCGCCCCCAGCAACTCCCCGAGGAGCCCCGCTTCCTGCTCGACGTGCACCTCGGCACGCTGGCGCGGCGGCTGCGCCTGCTGGGCGTCGACGCCGCCTACCACAACGACATGGACGACCCGGCACTGGTCGTGCAGGCCAACGAGGAGCGGCGGGTGCTGCTCACGCAGGACCGCGGCCTGCTGCGCCGCCGGGCGCTCTGGCTCGGCGCGTACGTCCGCGGCTCGGCCCCCACCGACCAGCTCCGCGACCTGCTCGAACGCTTCGCGCCGCCGCTGCGCCCCTGGACCCGCTGCACGGCGTGCAACGGCGTGCTGGCCCCCGTGCCGAAGGACGAGGTCGAGACGATGCTGGAGGCCGGCACCCGGCGCAGCTACGACGCCTACGGCCGCTGCGCGTCGTGTGGCCAGGTCTACTGGCACGGCGCGCACAGCGGCCATCTGGAGGAGATCATCAAGGCCGCCCGCGCGTGGGCCGGGTAGGCGGCCGGTCAGACCGCCAGCAGCCGGCGCACGTCCTCGCGGTGCAGTTCCGCGGCCGTCCCGGTCCGCACCACGTGGCCGCCGTCCAGGATGGCGAACGTGTCGGCCAGCCGCAGCGCGATGTCCAGGTACTGCTCGACCAGCAGCAGCGCCAGCCCCGCCGCGTGCAGCCGCCCGATGGCCGCCTCGATCTCCAGGATGATCGACGGCTGGATGCCCTCGGTCGGCTCGTCCAGGATGAGCATCCTGGGCCGGGTCACCAGGGCCCGCGCCATGGCGAGCTGCTGCTGCTGGCCGCCGGACAGGTGCCCGGCGCTGCGCTTGAGCAGCGACCTGAGCGCCGGGAAGAGGTCGAGGGCCTCGTCGATGGCGCTCCTGGGCTGCTTGGCGGCCTCCACGGTCACCAGCAGGTTGCCCAGCACGGACAGTTGCGGGAAACACTGGTGGCCCTGCGGGACGTAGCCCATGCCGAGCCGCACCCGCTCGTGCGGCTTGAGCCGGGTGACGTCGTGGCCGTCGAAGGTCACCGTGCCCGCGGTGGCGGGCAGCACTCCCATGATCGTGTTGAGCAGCGTGGTCTTGCCGACGCCGTTGCGTCCCATGACGCACACAAGCTGACCGGGGCCGACCTCGATCGAGACCCCGAACAGCACCCGCGCCCGCCCGTACCCTGACTCAAGGCCGGTTACCGACAGCATCCTCCGCTTTCCTCCTCCCCAGGTAGACCTCCTGCACGCGGGGGTCGGCGCTCACCTGACCGACCGATCCCTCCACGAGCACCCTGCCCTCGTGCAGCACGGTCACCGTCGAGGCGTGCCGCCGCAGGAACTCCATGTCGTGCTCCACCACGATCACCGTGTGGTCGTCGGCGATCTGGGTGAGCAACTCGCCCGTACGCTCGCGTTCGTCCTTGGACATGCCCGCCACCGGCTCGTCCAGCAGCAGCAGTCTGGGCCGCTGCGCCAGCAGCATGCCGATCTCCAGCCACTGGCGCTGGCCGTGCGAGAGAACGCCCGCTGAACGCTCGGCGAGCTCTTCCAGCCCCGTCCTGGCCAGCGCCTCCTCGACCGCCTCCGAGACGCCCCTGCGCCGCCTGGTCAGCGACCACAGCGGCTTGCGGAAACTGGCGGCCAGGTCGAGGTTCTCGACCACGGTCAGCTCCTCGAACACCACCGACGTCTGGAACGTGCGGCCCACGCCGAGCCGGACGATCTGGTGCTCCTTGCGGCCGACCAGGTCGAGGCCGCCGAAGCGCACGCTGCCCGACGCCGGCCTGGTCAGGCCGGTGATCACGTCGATGAGCGTGGTCTTGCCCGCGCCGTTGGGCCCGATGAGGAAACGCAGCTCGCCCTCGGGCACGGTCAGGTCCACGCCGTCGAGCGCGCGGAAGCCGTCGAACACCACCTGGACGTCACGTAGTTCGAGCACGGCGCAACCTCCCGACGACGCTCTGCGCGATCCCGGCGATCCCCTTCGGGGCCAGCGTCATGACCAGGATGAACAGGGCTCCTTGCAGGTAGAGCCAGCCGTCGGCGAACTGCTCGCTGAAGGCCGTCTTGGCGTACCCCATGACGACCGCGCCCAGCACCGCCCCGGCCAGCACGTGCCGCCCTCCGACGGCCACCGCGACGACCAGCTCCAGCGAGGGCACGACGCCGAGCAGGGCGGGCGAGATGATGCCGACGACCGGCACGAACAACGCTCCCGCCAGCCCGGCCATGCCGGCCGAGACGGCGAAGGTGACGGTCTTGACCAGCGCCGGGTCGTAGCCGAGGAAGCGCACCCGGTCCTCGCCGTCCCGCACGGCGACGAGCAGGCGGCCGTACCGGCTGCGGACGAGCTGCCGGGTGGCGAGGTAGAGCACCCCGAGCACGCCCGCCACCACGAGGTAGAGCCCGCGCTGCGTGGAGTCCTCGGCGAGGTCCTGGCCGAACAGCTCGAAGAAGTTCGTCATGCCGTTGGTGCCGCCGCTCAGCCCCTGCTGTCCCACCAGCAGGATGACCATGGCGGCGGCCAGGGCCTGGGTGAGGATCGCGAAGTACGCGCCGCGCACCCGCTGCCTGAACACCAGCGTGCCGAGGACGACCGCGAGCGCCACGGGCCCGGCGACCGCCATGCCCACCGCGAAGACGGGGCTGGCGAACGGCGTCCACAGGGCGGGCAGTTCCGCCACCCCGCTCCACACCATGAAGTCGGGCAGCCCGCCCGGCCCGGCCTCGGTCAGCTTGAGGTACATGGCCATCGAGTAGCCGCCGAGCCCGAAGAACACGCCCTGGCCGAGGGCGAGCATGCCGCCCTGTCCCCAGGCCAGCCCGATACCGAGGGCGACGATCGCGTAGCACAGGTACTTCGCCAGCAGCCCCAGCCGGAACGGCTCCAGCAGCAGCGGCGCCGCCACCAGCGCGACGGCCGCCACGGCGGCGAACGGCAGGTGCCGGCCGATCGCGGCGGCGAACGGAGGAGGTCGTCTGATCACGTCAGCGCCCTCGACCTGAGCACGAACATCCCCTGCGGGCGTACCTGGAGGAAGGCGATGACGACGGCGAACACGATCACCTTCGCCAGCGAGGCGTCGGACCAGAACTCGGCGTAGGAGTTCAGCAGCCCCAGCCCGACGGCCGCGAGCACCGCCCCGCGCAGTTGCCCGAGCCCGCCGGCCACGACGACCAGGAACGCGTCCACGATGTAGTACGTCCCGAGCGCCGGCCCGACGGGCCCGATGAGCGTCAGCGCCACCCCGGCCACGCCCGCCAGCCCCGACCCGATGAAGAAGGTCAGCATGTCCACCCGCCCGGTGTCGATCCCGCTGGTGGCGGCGAGCCGGCGGTTCTGCACCACGGCCTGGGTCCTGCGCCCCAGCCCGGTACGCGTCAGGTAGGCCCAGACCGCCACCACGCCCGCCACCGCGAGCGCCATGATGAACAGCCGGTTGTAGGGCAGGATGCCCACCCCGCCCGCCAGCCAGGACGGCGCCGGCACCTGCACGTTGGGCGCGCCGAACAGGTCGCGGGCGAGTTGTTGCAGCACGAGGCTGACACCCCAGGTGAGCAGCAGCGTGTCGAGCGGCCGGCCGTAGAAGTGCCGGATCGCGGCCCGCTCCAGGATCAGCCCCATGACCCCGGCGACCAGGAAGGCCGCCGGCAGCGCCAGCACCACGTCCTGGAGCAGGAACGCGGTGTAGGCGCCCGCCATGATGAACTCGCCGTGCGCCATGTTGATCACGCCCATCTGCCCGAACGTGAACGTCAGCCCGAGCGCGATCAGCAGCAGCACGGCCCCGATCGACAGGCCGATGGGAAGCTGGTTGAGGAAGGCCGGCATCACTGCCCCGCCGCCAGGCCGGCCGCCCACGGGTACGCCTTCAGGTACGGGTCCGGCTTGATCGGCTCGCCGGAGTCCCACACCTGCTTGATCAGCCCGTCCGGCTGGATGATGCCGATGCGGGCGGTCTTGTACATGTGCTGGTTCTCGCCGTCGATGGTGACCCGGCCCTCCGGACGGTCGAGCGCGATGCCCGGCGCGGCCTTCCTGACCGCCTCCACCTCGGTCGTGCCCGCCTTCTTCGCCGCCTCGGCCCACAGGTAGACGGCGTTGTAGCCGGCCTCCATGGGGTCGGAGGTGACCTTGTTCGCGCCGTACTTCGCCTTGTACGCCTTGACGAACGCCTCGTTGGCCGGGGTCTCGGTGGTCTGGTAGTAGTTCCAGGCGACCGGGTGGCCGGCGATGTTGTCCACGCCGATGCCGGTGACCTCCTCCTCAGCGACGCTCACGGACAGCACCGGCATGCTCTCGGCGCTGGCCCCCGCACTCTTGAGCTGCTTGAAGAAGGCCACGTTGCTGTCGCCGTTCAGGGTGTTGAAGACGGCGTCGGGCGCGGCCTGGGTGACCTTGTTGACCAGCGTGGAGTACTCGGTGTGGCCCAGCGGGGTGTACTCCTCGCCGAGCACCTCCATCCCGTTCGCCGCCGCGTACGCCTTGATGATCTTGTTCGCGGTGCGCGGGAAGACGTAGTCGCTGCCCACCAGGAACACCTTCTTCTTGCCCTGCTCCTTCAGGTAGTCGAGCCCGGGGATGATCTGCTGGTTGGTGGTGGCGCCGGTGTAGAAGATGTACGGCGAGCTCTCCAGCCCCTCGTACTGCACCGGGTACCACAGCAGTGCCTTGTACCGTTCGAAGACCGGCAGCATCGCCTTCCTGCTGGCCGAGGTCCAGCCGCCGAAGACGGTGGCGACCTTGTCCTGCCTGATCAGCTTCGTGGCCTTCTCGGCGAACGTGGGCCAGTCGGAGGCCCCGTCCTCGACGACCGGCACGAGTTTCTTGCCGAGCACGCCCCCGGCCTTGTTGATCTCGTCGATGGCGAGCAGTTCCGCGTCGCGCACGGTGACCTCGCTGATGGCCATCGTGCCGCTGAGGGAGTGCAGGAGGCCGACCTTGATCTCGTTCGACGAGGCGGCTGGCTCGGCGTCGGATCCGCAGGCCGTCAGGGCCAGAAGCACTATCGCGGAGACAATCGGGCGGGATATGCGCACAGGAGTCCCTTCCTGCCGACCGGTTCTGCGAGAAAGGTGACTCCGCGACATTTCATCGGAAGATCCCATGCGTTAATTGGCAATTGCCAGCCGTTCACAAAGACACACGAAATTCATCCGCGCACCGCGAAACCGGCACGACATCACCCCGCAACCGTGCGGAAACGGCCGGTTCCTATGGTCCGGCCATGCGGCTTACCTCACACGAGCAGGAGCGGCTGCTCATCCATGTCGCCGCCGGGGTGGCACGGGAGCGGCAGTCTCGCGGACTGCGGCTCAACCACCCCGAGGCTACCGCCATCATCGCCTCGTTCCTCATGGAAGGCGCCAGAGACGGGCGCAGCGTGGCCGACCTGATGGAGGCCGGGCGGTCGGTGCTCGGCCGTGCCGACGTCATGGAAGGCGTGCCGGAGATGCTGGAGAGCGTCCAGATCGAGGCCACCTTCCCCGACGGCACGAAGCTGGTCACCGTGCACAGGCCGATCCCGTGATCCCGGGCGAGTACGCGCACCCCGAGGGGACCCTCGCGCTCAACCCGGGGCGCGAGCGGGTCACGGTACGCGTGGTCAACACGGCCGACCGGCCGGTGCAGGTGGGCTCGCACTACCACTTCGCCGCGGCCAACCCGGGGCTGGAATTCGACAGGAAGGCGGCGTGGGGGATGCGGCTCGACGTGCCCGCGGGTACCGCGATCAGGTTCGAGCCGGGCGTCGAACGCGACGTGACGCTGGTGCCGCTGGCCGGCGCCCGCGTGGTGCCCGGCCTGCGTCCGGAGTGGGCGGGGCCGCTCGATGGCTGACGGATCGACGGGTGGGGCCCGCATCTCACGCGCCCGCTACGCCGCCCTGTACGGCCCCACCACCGGCGACCGGATCCGGCTGGCCGACACCGACCTGTTCGTGGAGGTCACCGAGGACCTCGCCATGGGCCCCGCCGGCCCCGGCGACGAGGCCGTCTTCGGCGGCGGCAAGGTCATCCGCGAGTCCATGGGCCAGGCCCGGACCACCCGCGCCGAAGGGGCCGCCGACCTGGTCATCACCGGCGCGGTGATCCTCGACCACTGGGGCGTGGTCAAGGCCGACGTCGGCATCCGCGACGGCCGCATCCACACCATCGGCAAGGCCGGCAACCCCGACACGATGACCGGCGTGGACATCGTCATCGGCCCGTCCACCGAGGTGCTGTCGGGCAACGGCAAGATCCTCACCGCCGGGGCCGTCGACTCCCACGTCCACCTGATCTGCCCGCAGATCCTCGACGAGGCCATCGGGTCCGGGGTCACCACGATCGTCGGAGGCGGCACCGGGCCCGTCGAGGGCACCAAGGCCACCACCGTCACCGGCACCTGGTACCTGAGCCGGATGCTGGAGTCGCTCGACGCGTACCCGCTGAACTTCGCCCTGCTCGGCAAGGGCAACACGGTCAGCACCGAGGGGCTCACGGAGCAGTTGCGGGCCGGGGCCTCCGGCTTCAAGCTGCACGAGGACTGGGGCTCCACCCCGGCCGCCATCGACGCCTGCCTGAGCGTGGCCGACGCCTCCGGCGTGCAGGTGACGATCCACACCGACACCCTGAACGAGGCCGGGTTCGTCGAGTCGACGCTCGAGGCCATCGGCGACCGGATGATCCACGCGTACCACACCGAGGGGGCGGGCGGCGGGCACGCGCCCGACATCATCCGCGTGGCGGCCTACCCCAACGTCCTGCCCTCCTCCACCAACCCCACCAGGCCGCACACCGTCAACACGCTCGACGAGCACCTCGACATGCTGATGGTCTGCCACCACCTGAACCCGTCGATCCCGGAGGACCTGGCCTTCGCCGAGTCGCGTATCCGGCCGACCACCATGGCCGCCGAGGACGTGCTGCACGACATGGGCGCGATCTCGATGATCGGCTCGGACTCGCAGGCCATGGGGCGGGTCGGGGAGACGATCATCCGGACGTGGCAGACGGCGCACGTCATGAAGGCGCGCCGCGGGGTGCTGGGCGACGGCCCGGCCGACAACCTCCGCGCCCGCCGATACATCGCGAAATACACGATCTGTCCGGCCATCGCCCACGGCCTGGAGTCGGAGGTCGGCTCCGTCGAACGCGGCAAGCTCGCCGACCTCGTCCTGTGGGACCCGGCCTTCTTCGGGGTCAAGCCCGACCTGGTGCTCAAGGGCGGCGTGGTGGCCTGGGCGCAGATGGGCGACGCCAACGCCTCGATCCCCACCCCGCAGCCGGTGCTGCCCCGCCCCATGTTCGGGGCCTCGCCGGTCACCGCCGCGGCCACCTCCCTGCACTTCGTCTCGCCGCTCGCGCTGGAGTCGGGGCTCGCCGACCGGCTGTCCGTCCGCCGGCGGCTCGCGCCCGTGGCCGACGTACGGCGGAGGGGGAAGTCGTCGATGCCGCTCAACGACGCGCTGCCGCGGATCGAGGTGGCGCCCGACACGTTCGAGGTGCGCGTGGACGGCGAGCTCATCGAGCCCGCGCCCGCCACCACCCTGCCCCTCGCCCAGCGCTACTTCCTGTTCTGATGCATCCGGCCCTGCTGCTCCTCACCGACTCCCGCCTGCCGGCCGGCGGCCACGCCCACTCCGGCGGCACCGAACGCGCCGTCGCCTCGGGGACGGTGCACGACGTGCCGTCCCTGGGGGCCTTCTTGCGCGGCCGGCTGCACACGGCCGGCGCGCTCGCCGCCGCCCTCACGGCCGCCGCCGGCGCGCAGGCGGCGGGCGCGCGGGCGGGCGAGCCGCACCCGTGGGTGGCGCTGGACGCCGAGACGGACGCCCGGACCGCCTCGCCCGCCCAGCGGGAGGCGTCCAGGCAGCAGGGCAGGCTGCTCCTGCGGGTCGCCCGCCGCGTGTGGCCGTCCCCCGTGCTGGACGGCCTCGCCCTGATCACCCCCAACCCCCATCACCCGATCGCCCTCGGCGCCGCGGCCCACGCCGCCGTGGCCGGGCCGGTGATCGCGTGGTAGGCCGCCGCCAGCGCGGCCTCCTCAGGCGTGGCG
>NZ_SSXE01000241.1 GCF_021699195.1 Nonomuraea sp. MG754425
CCTCCATCCTGGAGCAACTCGGCCAGCGTCTCGGCGCCCTCTCTGCGCAGCGTCTCGCGCTCGTGCCTGATCATCGCCACCTGGAGCGCGGCCACCGTGGCGATGTGCTGCACCACGGCCAGGCCGGCGGGCCTGGCGCCCTCGCGTTCGAAGGCCACCAGGTGACCCGCCGGGCCGCCGGGGGCCGAGACGGGCACGACGAAGCCGCCGGGGATCGTGGGCGGCGCGTCGGGCGCGGTGGGCAACACGTCCAGTGACGGCACGGGCACGCCGGGCAGCAGGGGCCGGCCGGAGCGGGTGCACAGGTAGACGTCGTAGCCGGACAGGCGTTCCAGGCGTTTGAAGAGCGTGGCCGTGTCGAGGTCCTCGGCGGCCAGCCAGCGCAGCGCCCCGAACACCTGGAGCTGGGCGCCCAGCCGGTGGCTGGCGTCCTCCTGGAGCGCCGCCGCGACCTCCTGCGCGATCGCGATGAACGGGACCGCGAGCGGCACCTCCAGCACCGGCATGCCGCGCTCGCGCGCCGTCTCGAAGAAGACCGGGTGCAGCGGCGGCACGTGGAGCTGGGCCGACAGGGCGAGGGCCGCCACGCCGGCGTCGTCGAGGCGCTCCAGGTAGGCCCGCTGCCTGGCGGCCGTGCGGGGCACGCCGATGCCGGTCGTCATGATCACCTCGGCGCCGAGCAGCCACGGCGTCGGGTCGTCCAGCTCGCTCACGTGCGCCCACGAGACCGAGCGGGACAGCCCCGTCTCGCCCGCCAGCACGCGGAGCTGGAGGGCGGGGGAGCGGAGAAGATCCTCCACGGTCAGTTTGTGCTCAGCCACAACACACACCGTAATACTTCGTGGTGACTACAATTGCCGCAGGTCAGAGGCATGACGAACACTGACCGCATGAATTTCGGCCCCGTCGACTCCAGCAAGGTCCCGCGATTCGCGGGTCCCGCCACCTTCGCCCGCCTGCCGCGCCTCGACCAGGTGCCGCGGGCGGACGTGGCCGTGGTGGGCGTGCCCTTCGACACGGGCGTCTCCTACCGGCCCGGAGCCCGGTTCGGGCCCGCGGCGGTGCGGGAGGCGTCCCGGCTGCTGCGGCCCTACCACCCCGGGCTGGACGTGTCCCCGTTCGAGCGGTTCCAGGTCGCCGACGCCGGGGACATCGCGGTCAACCCGTTCGACATCGGGGCCGCCATCGAGACCATCGAGGGCGCGGCCGGCGAACTGGACGCCAAGCTGGTCACCATCGGCGGCGACCACACGATCGCGCTGCCGCTGCTGCGATCGGCGGCACGCAAGCACGGCCCCGTGGCATTGGTGCACTTCGACGCGCACCTCGACACGTGGGACACCTACTTCGGGGCCGAGTACACTCACGGCACCCCGTTCCGGCGGGCCGCCGAGGAGGGCATCCTCGACACCGAGGCGCTCAGCCACGTCGGGATCCGCGGCTCCCTCTACGGCAAACGGGACCTGGAGGAGGACCGGCGGCTCGGCTTCGGCATCGTGACCGCGGCCGACGTCCTGCGGCGCGGCCTCGACGAGGTGATCGACCTGCTGCGGCAGCGGGTCGGCGACCGGCCGCTGTACCTGTCCGTCGACATCGACGTGCTCGACCCCGCGCACGCCCCCGGCACCGGCACCCCCGAGGCCGGCGGGCTGACCAGCAGGGAACTGCTGGAGATCCTGCGCGGCCTGGCCGGGCTCAACCTGATCGGGGCCGACGTGGTCGAGGTGGCCCCGGCCTACGACCACGCGGAGATCACCTCGATCGCCGCCTCCCACGTGGCCTACGACCTCGTCAGCCTGCTGGCGCTCCAGGAGAAGACATGAGCAGCGGCTCCCTCACCGAGATCGAGACGTACGGCGTCGAGCGCATCCCCGACGCCGACCGCACCGCCCGCCCCCTCGACCTGTTCCGGGTCGCCTTCGGCGGCGCCAACACGTTCGCGACGTGCGTGCTCGGCGCCTTCCCCATCCTGTTCGGCCTGTCGTTCTGGCACGGCCTGGCCGCCACCGTGCTCGGGCTGGTGGCGGGGGCGCTGATCCTCGCGCCGCTGTCGCTGTTCGGGCCGCTCAACGGCACCAACAACGCCGTCTCCTCCTCCGCGCACCTCGGCGTGCACGGCCGGGTCGTGGGCTCGTTCCTGTCGCTGCTGACCGCGATCGCGTTCTTCTCGATCTCGGTGTGGTCGTCGGGGGACGCGCTCGTGGGCGGCGCGCACCGGCTGGCCGGGCTGCCGGACACGAACCTGTCGTACGCGGTCGCGTACGGGCTGTTCGCCGTCCTGGTGCTGGTGGTCTGCGTGTACGGCTTCCGGTTCATGCTGTTCGTGAACAAGATCGCGGTCGCGGCGGCGTCGCTGCTGTTCGTGCTGGGGGTGTTCGCCTTCGCCGGCGACTTCGACCCGTCGTACGCCGGCGCGGTGCTGCCGGGTGACCCGCTGTTCTGGCCGTCGTTCATCGGCGCGGCGCTGATCGTGCTGTCGAACCCGGTCTCGTTCGGCGCGTTCCTAGGCGACTGGTCCCGCTACATCCCGGCGAGCACCCCGCGCAGGAAGGTGATGGCGGCGGCGTTCCTGTCGCAGATCGCCACGATCCTGCCGTTCCTGTTCGGCCTGACCACCGCCTCGATCATCGCGGCCAAGGCCGCCGCGTACGTGGACCCCGCCGCCCCCAACTACGTCGGCGGCCTGCTGGCCGTCTCGCCCGGCTGGTACTTCGTGCCCGTCTGCCTCATCGCGCTGATCGGCGGCATGTCCACCGGCACGACCTCCCTGTACGGCACCGGCCTGGACTTCTCCAGCGTCTTCCCGCGCTTCTCCCGGGTCCAGGCCACGGTGTTCATCGGCGTGCTGTCGATCGTGTTCATCTTCGTCGGGCGTTTCGCGGCGAACCTCACGCAGAGCATCTCGACGTTCGCCACACTGATCATCACGTGTACGGCGCCCTGGATGGTGATCATGATGCTCGGCTACGTGACCCGGCGTGGCTGGTACGACCCGGAGGCGCTGCAGGTGTTCAACCGCCGCCAGCGCGGCGGGCGCTACTGGTTCACCCACGGCTGGAACTGGCGCGGGCTGAGCGCCTGGCTGGTCTCGGCCGGGCTGGCGCTGTCGTTCGTCAACCTGCCGGGGCAGTTCGTCGGCCCGCTCGGCGACCTGGCCGGCGGGATCGACGTCTCGCTCCCGGTCGGGCTGGCCGTGGCCGGGCTGCTCTACCTGGCGCTGCTGGCGCTCTTCCCCGAACCGCGCGAGGTGTACGGCCCCGCCGGGCCGCGCCTGGTCCGCTCGGCCGACACACCCGTCCTGCCGATCGTGGACGCGCCCGCAGGGGCGGTCACGTGATCGTCGACCTGTCCGTGCCGATCGGCACCGGGATGCCCGTCTACCCGGGCGATCCCGAGATCTCGATCGACCCGGCGCTGACCGTGGCCCGCGACGGCGTGAACGTGCTGAGCCTGCGCCTGGGCTCCCACTCGGGCACCCACGTGGACGCCCCCTCCCACATCGACGACTCGCTGCCCACGCTGGACCGGCTGCCGCTGGAGCGGTTCCACGGACCGGCCGTCGTCGTGGACGCGCGGGGGCTCGCGCCACGCTCGGCCATCGGCCCCGAGCTCTTCGCGGACGCCGGGGCCGGGGTGATCGTGCTGGTCGCCACCGGATGGCCCTGGGGGAGCCTCGACCACCCCTATCTCAGCCCGGAGGCCGCGTCGCTGCTGGTCGAGCGGGGGGTGCGCACGGTGGGCATCGACGCGCTGAGCGTGGATCCGACGCCCGCCGACGACTTCCCCGCGCACGAGCGGCTGCTGCGCGCGCACGCGCTCGTCGCGGAGAACCTGACGGGCCTCGATCGCCTGCTGGCGGCCGGTGACCGGCCGATCGAGGTGTTCATGTTCCCGTTGCGGATCGAGGGGGCCGACGGCTCGCCCGTGCGGGCCGTCGCCCGGGTGGGGCCGTGGGCGGCCGGCGGCTAGCGGGTGCCCCAGGAGTAGGTCTGCTTGCGCAGCTTCAGGTAGACGAACGACTCGGTGGCCCGGACGGCGGGGATGGCGCGGATCTTGCTGAGGATCTCCAGCAGGTGCCCGTCGCCCTCGCAGACCACCTCGACGATCACGTCGAAGGAGCCCGCGGTCAGGACGACGTAGTCGATCTCCTCGATGTTCGCCAGCTCGTCGGCGACCCGCTCCAGGTCGCCCTCGCAGTTGACGCCGATCATGGCCTGCCGGGGGAAGCCGAGCGTGAGCGGGTCGGTGACCGCCACGATCTGCATCACGCCGGCGTCCTGGAGGCGCTGCACACGCTGGCGCACCGCGGCCTCGGACAGGCCGACCGCCTTCCCGATCGCCGCGTACGGCTTGCGCCCGTCGGCCTGGAGCTGCTCGATGATCTGTTTGGACAGATCGTCGAGGACCACAGGGCCGCCGTGGTTCGCACTGTTCCTGCGCACGCGCGGGGGCGTCGTCATCGAGCGGATTCCTCCTACCGGTCCGGCGTTACGGAGGCGTTCCCGCCGGGTTGCCGTCCTGGTGCGACATGCTTTCAGTTCTTCGCGGTCTGTCAAGCGAATTCGTAGCAATTTGATATCTTCACCACGAAATCCCTTGTCCGGATGTCACTGCTCTGTCAGAGTCGCGGCATCTCAGCCACCTCTTGAGGAGGTCGTCACGTTGACCACCCGTCTGCAGAACTTCATCAACGGTGGGTTCGTGGACGCCAAGAGCGGCCGATACTCCGACATCATCGATCCGTGCACAGGCGAGGCTTATGTCCAGGCGCCCGTGTCGGGTCCGGAGGACATCGACGCCGCCTTCGCCGCCGCGTCCGCCGCGTTCGAGTCGTGGGGTCGTACCACCCCAGGTGAGCGAGCCGGCCTGCTGCTCAAGGTCGCCGACGCCATCGAGGCCCGAGCCGACGAGATCAACGAGGCCGAGTGCCGCAACACCGGCAAGCCCCGCGCCCGCATGGCCGAGGACGAGACGCCGGTCGCCGCCGACCACTTCCGCTTCTTCGCGGGCGCCGCGCGCACGCTGGAGGGCCCCACGGCCGGCGAGTTCCTGGCCGAGCACACCAGCGTCATCAGGCATGAGCCGATCGGCGTGGTCGGCCAGGTGACGCCGTGGAACTACCCGATGATGATGGCGGTCTGGAAGATCGCCCCGGCGCTGGCGGCCGGCAACACGATCGTGCTCAAGCCGTCCGACACGACGCCCGTCTCCACGCTCAAGCTGGCCGAGATCCTCGGCGAGGTGCTGCCCCCGGGCGTCTTCAACGTCGTCACCGGCGACCGCGAGAGCGGCGCCCTGGTCGTCAGCCACCCGAGCGCCGCCATGGTGGCCATCACCGGCTCCGTCGGCGCGGGCATGTCGGTGGCCAGGAGCGCCGCCGACGACCTCAAGCGGGTGCACCTGGAACTCGGCGGCAAGGCGCCGGTCGTGGTGTTCGAGGACGTCAAGGACCTGCGCAGGGCCGCCGCCGACATCGCCACCGCCGGCCTCTACAACGCCGGCCAGGACTGCACGGCCGCCTGCCGGGTGCTCGTCCAGGAGAGCGTGCACGACGAGTTCGTGGCCGCGCTCGCCGAGGCCGCCGCCGCGACGGTCACCGGCGGCCTGGACGACGAGGACGCCCTCTACGGCCCGCTGAACAACGCCGGCCAGCTCTCCAGGGTGCAGGGCTTCCTCGACCGGACCCCGGCGCACGCCAAGGTCCTCACCGGCGGCCACCGTGTGGGCGAGCAGGGCTACTTCTTCGCCCCGACCATCGTGGACGGGCTGCGTCAGGACGACGAGATGGTGCAGAACGAGGTCTTCGGCCCCGTGATCACCGTGCAGACGTTCACCGACGAGGCCGACGCCCTGGCCAAGGCCAACGACGTGCGCTACGGCCTGAGCGGCTCGGTCTGGACCTCCGACCACGGCCGCGCCATGCGCATGTCGAACCGGCTCGACTTCGGTGTGGTCTGGGTCAACACGCACATCCCGTTCGTCTCGGAGATGCCGCACGGCGGCTTCAAGCACTCCGGGTACGGCAAGGACCTGTCGGTGTTCGGTCTGCACGACTACACCCGGGTCAAGCACGTCATGCACTACATCGGCGAATAGCAGCGAGGACAAGACCTGGAAATGACCGGGCTGAGCGCGATTGAGCTTGAGGACGTCGTCAAGGAGTATCACTCGCATGGCGAGGTCGTCCAGGCGGTCAGAGGCGTGACACTGGGCATCGAGGAGGGGGAGTTCTTCTCCCTCCTCGGACCGTCCGGGTGCGGCAAGACCACCACCATGCGGATGATCGCGGGCTTCGAGGCGCCCACGAAGGGCGTGGTGCGACTGCACGGGCAGGACGTCACGGGCGTCCCGCCGAACAAACGAGACATCAACATGGTCTTCCAGTCCTACGCGCTCTTCCCGCACCTGAGCGTCTGGGACAACGTGGCCTTCGGGCTCAGGCAGCGCAGGACACCGAAGGAGGAGATCGACCGGCGGGTCGGCGAGATGCTGGAGATCGTCGATCTCGCCGAGCGGGGCAGGCGTATGCCGCGTCAGCTCTCCGGCGGCCAGCAGCAGCGGGTGGCGCTGGCCAGGGCCCTGGTCAACCGGCCGCGCGCGCTGCTGCTTGACGAGCCGCTCGGCGCGCTCGACCTCAAGCTGCGCCAGGCCATGCAGATCGAGCTGAAGCGCATCCAGCGCGAGGTCGGCATCACGTTCGTGTACGTCACGCACGACCAGGGCGAGGCGCTGACCATGAGCGACCGCATCGCCGTCATGAACGACGGCGTGGTCGAACAGCTCGCCGGGCCGCGCGAGATCTACGAGCGGCCTGCGTCCGCCTTCGTGGCCGGCTTCATCGGCACCTCCAACCTGCTCTCCGGGTCCGCGACCGGCGGCGAGCTGGCGATCGGCGGCGGCCGGGTGCTGGTCCCGGGCCACGACGGCGACGTGACGGTGACCGTGCGGCCCGAGAAGATCACCATCGGGACGGACGAGCCCGCGCGCGACTGCAGCGCCGTGCGGGGCACCGTGGCCGAAGTGGTCTATCTGGGGACGTACAACAGCTATGCGGTGAGTCTCGCTGACGGGGCCGAGATCACCGTTTTCCAGCAGAATGTGCACGATGCCACGGCCACGGCGGAGCGGGGCGACTCCGTATGGCTGTCGTGGCGGGCGCAGCACTCGTATGTGATTGGAAGTTGACGCACCTCATGAACCCCCTCATGCGTGGAATGACCCAGCCCCGTACCCGTCGTGACGTCTTCAGGATCGCCGGCTACTCCGCCGCCGGCCTCGCCCTGGCCGCCTGTGGCGTGCAGGGGCAGAAGGCCGCCCCGCCGAAGGCCGACGCCGTCGCCGACTTCTGGGCCGGTCAGAAGAAGAACGGCAAGGTCGTCTTCGCCAACTGGCCCGAGTACATGCCGGAGGACAAGGGCCCGCTGGAGAAGTTCAAGCAGGACACCGGCATCGCGTACGAGTACAAAGAGGTCATCCAGGAGAACGCCGAGTTCTTCGGCAAGGTCGATCCCGTGCTGCGCGCCGGGCAGTCGCTGGGTTACGACATCGTCGTCATGACGAACGGCATCCAGCTCCAGCACATGATCGAGCTGGGCTACGCGGTGCCGCTCGACCACTCCAAGCTGCCGAACTTCCAGGCCAACGCCGGTCAGAAGTACAAGGAGCGTGCCTACGACCCCGGGAGCAAGTACACGGTTCCGTACACCTCGGGGGTGACGGGCATCGCGTACAACACCGAGTTCGTCAAGGAGGAGATCACCAGCATCGAGTCGCTGTTCGACCCGAAGTACAAGGGCCGGGTCGGGATGATGGCCGACGCCCAGGAGATCGCCAACTTCGGCATGTTCGCGCTGGGGATCGACCCGGAGAAGTCCACCGAGGCGGACTGGCGTAAGGCCGGCGAGAAGCTGAAGGCGCAGAGCGACGCCGGAATTGTGCGGAAATATTATGATCAGTCGTATATCGACGCCGTGGCCAAGGGCGACGTCTGGCTGACCATGGCCTGGTCCGGCGACGTGTTCCAGCGGCAGCTCGCCGGGGAGCCGGTGAGGTTCGTGGTGCCCGCCGAGGGCGGCACGATCTGGACCGACAACATGCTCATCCCCAAGGGCGCGGCCAACCCGGTGGACGCCCTCATGCTGATGGACTACCTCTACCAGCCGGCCGTGGCCGCCGAGCTGGATGAGTTCATCCAGTTCGTCACCCCCGTCCCGGCCGTCCAGGACCTGTTGCGCGAGAAGGCCAAGGCCGCCAAGGGCGAGGAGAAGAAGACCCTCGACGACATGATCGCCAGCGCGCTCATGTTCCCCACCGAGGCCGACTACGCCAAGCTGCGCAGCTACACCCGGCTCACCACCCAGCAGGAGCAGGTGTTCAACCCGATCTTCCAGTCCGTCACCCAGGCCTGACGATGCGGCGGCTCACCCCCTACCTGCTCGCGCTGCCGAGCTGGATGTGGCTGGCGATCTTCCTGGTCGTGCCCATGGTCGCGATGGCGTCGGTGTCGCTGCAGACCGGCAACGCGATCGACGGCTTCGCCATGACCTTCAGCTTCTCCAACTACAGCGACGCGATCGGCCGCTACAGCACGCAACTCGCGCGCTCGCTGCTCTACGGCGCGCTCGCCACCGTGGCCATGCTGGTGATCGGGTACCCGGTGGCGTACTTCATCGCCTTCAAGGCCGGGGCCCGCAAGTCGATGTTCCTGTTCCTGCTCCTGCTGCCGTTCTTCGTCTCGTTCGTGCTGCGGACGATCTCGTGGAACTTCCTGCTGTCGGACAACGGCATCCTGTTCGGCACGCTGAAGGACTGGGGGCTGCTGCCCGACGACTTCCACGTGCTGGCCACCACGTTCGCCGTGGTCGGCGGGCTGACCTACAACTTCCTGCCGTTCATGATCCTGCCGATCTACGTGGCGCTGGAGCGGGTGGACCCGCGCGTGGTGGAGGCGGCCCACGACCTGTACGCCACCCGCGCGGCGGCCTTCCGGCGGGTGGTGCTGCCGCTGTCGCTGCCCGGGGTGTTCGCCGGGGTGCTGATGACGTTCGTCCCGGCCACGGCCGACCCGATCAACGCGGCCATCCTCGGCGGCCGGTCGAACACGATGATCGGCAACATCATCCAGACCGAGTACCTGACCAACCTCGACTACCCGACCGCCTCGGCGCTGTCGTTCACGCTGATGGCGGTGCTGCTGGTCGGGATCTTCGTCTACGCGCGGGCGCTCGGGACGGAGAACGTGCTGGAGGCGGCGGCCCGATGAGCGGTGAGCGACCCGTCGGCACGCGCCGCGCCAGGGCCGGGGACCGGCTGCTGCACCTGTACACGTGGCTGATCATCATCTGGCTGTCGTCGCCGATCGCCGTGATGATCATGTTCGGCTTCAACGACAAGCAGAGCAAGTCCAACACCACCTGGCAGGGCTTCACCCTGCGCTGGTACGCCGAGCTGTTCGAACTGTCCGACCTGACCACGGCGCTGCTCAACTCACTGGTGATCGCCCTGGTGAGCACGGCCCTCACGGTCGTGGTCGGCACCATGCTGGGGCTGGCGCTGGGCCGGCACCGCTTCCGCGGCAAGAGCGTGACGAACTTCCTGATCTTCGCCGCCATCTCCACGCCCGAACTGGTCATGGGCGCGTCGCTGCTGTCGCTGTTCGTCTCGGGGAACGTGCCGCGCGGCGCGGTCACCATCGTCGTCGCCCACGTGCTGTTCTCGCTGTCGTTCGTGGTGGTCACGGTACGGGCCAGGATCGTCACGCTGGACCCGTCGCTGGAGGAGGCCGCCAGGGACCTCGGGGCGACCGCCTGGGGCACCTTCCGCCAGGTGACGCTGCCGGCGATCATGCCCGGCGTGCTGGCGGGCGGTATGCTGGCGTTCGCGCTGTCCATCGACGACTACGTGGTGACGAGCTTCGTCAACGGCTCGACGGTGACCTTCCCGCTGTGGATCGTCGGCGCGGTCAAGACCGGCGTCCCGGCGCAGGTCAACGTCATGGGTACGCTGATCTTCGGAGTCGGGGTGCTGATCGCCGTCGGCAACGCGGTCGCGGCCCGCCGCCGCGCCTGAGAACATTTCCGTAACAGCCCCTCCGCAGGTCGCGCAGGGTGCTCCGGCCTGGCCAAGAACAGGGAGGCGAGATCGGATTCCGGCGGGGGGAACCCGCGCGTGATCACCTATTTGGTCCCGCAATTTCAGAACTCAGACTTTCGTAGGGAAGTGGGATTTGTGGATCCGCTGAAGGCGCTGGCTGACGCGGAGCGCAAGCCGTACTGGCTGGACAACCCGGCCAGGCCCGAGCCGCAGGCGCGGCTCACCGGAAACACCACCGCCGACCTGGTGGTCGTCGGCGGCGGCTTCTCAGGGCTGTGGACCGCCCTGATGGCCAAGGAACGCGACCCCTCGCTGGACGTCGTCCTGCTCGAAGGCCGCCGGATCGGCTGGGCGGCCACCGGCCGCAACGGCGGATTCTGCATGGCGACCCTCACCCACGGCCTGGCCAACGGGCTGGAGCGGTGGCCGGAGGAGATCGACCGGCTCGAACGCATGGGCGTCGGCAACCTCGACGAGATCGAACGCACGCTGGAGCGCTACGGCGTCGACTGCTCGTTCGAACGCACCGGAGAGCTGCACGTGGCCACCGAGCCGTGGCAGCTCGACGCGCTCAACGAGCACCTCGGCCTCATCTCCGACCTGGGCCTCGACTACCGGCCGCTGGACGAGGCGCAGGTGCGGGCCGAGGTGAACTCGCCGACCTACCTGGGCGGGCTCTGGGAGCGCAGCGGCTGCGCCATGCTCGACCCGGCGCGGCTGGCGTGGGGGCTGCGCGCGGCGTGCCTGCGCCTCGGCGTGCGCGTCCACGAGCGCACCCCGGTCCGCTCGATGAGCGACGACGGCACGACGATCACCCTGCGCACGCCGTACGGCGAGGTGGGCGCCCGTCACGTGGCGCTGGGCACCGGAGTGTTCCCGCCGCTGCTGCGGCGGCTCAAGCACTTCGTGGTCCCGGTGTACGACTACGCGCTGATGACCGAGCCGCTGACCGCGGCCCAGCTCGACACGGTCGGCTGGCGCAACAGGCAGGGAGTGGGCGACTCGGGCAACCAGTTCCACTACTACCGGCTGACCGACGACAACCGGATCCTGTGGGGCGGCTACGACGCCGTCTACTACAACGGCGGTCTGGTCAAACCGGAGTACGACCAGCGCGACGAGACGTTCGTCAAGCTGGCGCGGCACTTCTACGACACCTTCCCGCAACTCGGCGAGGTGCGCTTCAGCCACAGGTGGGGCGGCGTGATCGACACCTGCAGCCGGTTCAGCGCCTTCTACGGGCAGGCGCACGGCGGACGGCTGGTCTACGCCACCGGCTACACCGGCATGGGCGTCGGGGCCACCCGGTTCGGCGCGAACGTCATGCTCGACCTGCTGTCGGGCAAGCCCACCGAGCGGACCGAGCTGCGGATGGTGAAGGAGAAGCCGATCCCCTTCCCGCCCGAGCCGGTGCGTTCGGGGGTGATCCAGTTCACCCGCTGGTCGATCGCCCAGGCCGACCAGCACGAGGGCAGGCGCAACCTCTGGCTGCGCGCGCTCGACCGGATGGGGCTGGGATTCGACTCGTAGCTCACACTGGTGTGCATGAGAGTCGAGTTCGATGCCGACGGTCTCACGCTGACCGGCGACCTGCGGGTGCCGGACGGCGTGGGGCCGTGGCCGGGGCTGGTGTTCACGGGTCCGTTCACCGGGGTGCGCGACCAGGTCACGGGGCTGTACGCGGCCCGGCTGGCCGAGCGCGGGTATGCCACGCTGGCCTTCGACCACCGGAACTGGGGTGAGTCCGAGGGCACGCCGCGCTGCCACGAGGATCCGCAGGGCAAGCTGCACGACCTGCGGGCGGCGGTGTCGTTCCTGCGGTCGAGGGCCGGGATCGACCCGGAGCGGATCGGGGCGGTCGGCATCTGCCTCGGCGCGGGATACGCGCTGAGGTTCGCCGCCTTCGACCCCCGGGTGAAGGCGTTCGCCGGCATCGCCGGGGGCTACGCCAACCCCTACGCGACGCGCGGCGTGGATCGCGCGCCCTACCTGGAGGCGCTGGAGCGGCAGGACCGGGGCGGGCCCGTCGAGTACCTGCCCGCCGTGGCCGAGCAGGGGGAGGCCGCGCTGCCGGGCGCGGAGTTGCACGCGTACTACGGCACTGGACGCGGCGCGTCCCCGCTCTGGTCGGGCGAGGTGACCAGGGCCTCCGTGCTGGAACTGCTCACCACGGACAACATGACGGGCAGCGACTTCCTGTCGCCGAAGCCCGCGCTGATCGTGCACGGGATCGTGGACCGGGTCTGCTCGCCCGAGGGGGCCGAGGAGGTCTTCAAGCGGCTCGACCAGCCGAAGGAGCTCGTCTGGGTGGACGCCGGGCGGCACACCGACCTCTACGACCGCGAGCCGTACGTCACCCAGGCCGTGGACGCCACCGCCCGCTTCCTGACCGAGCACCTCTGAGCCGGGCGCCTGCTGTTCGAGGGCCGGCGTCTTTGGTTCGGGCAAGGTCGCGCTGAAGGTCTGGCCAGGAACGGGCCCGGCGTGCCGGGCACGGACCGCCGGGCCGGGCATGATCGAGACGCCCCCCGACGAGATCACGGGGGTTGCCACGTGCGTGCGAAGTGGATGGCCTGGCCCGGTCTGGTGATCGCGGCCGGATGCGTCGCCGGTTGCGGGGACGCGCCGGCGCCGGAGGCGCCCGTCGCGGTGCGGGCGCCGGTCGAGGTGGCGCGGTGCGTCCTGACCTTTCGCGACCACCGGCGCACCCGCGTGGCGCGGGTCCGGCTCGAACGCGACCTCGCCCAGTACCTGCGCGGCCGGCCGGGCCGGGTCATCTACGGGGCGCGCGACCTGGCCACCAAGGTCAGGCTCGGACGGGGCGAGCACGACCAGGACGTGATCACCGCCGGCGGCGCCAAGGTGGACATCCTCGCCGCGCTGCTCGCCGCCCGCGACTCCCGCCTCGCGGGCGAGGAACGGGGTCTGGCCACCCGCATGATCCTGGAGCGCGACAACCTGGCCGCCGACACGCTGTGGTCACTGCTGGGCGGCGAGACGGGCCTGAGCGGCTTCTACGCCGGGCTCGGGCTGAGCGAGAGCACGCCGGGGCCGGGCATCTTCTGGGGCGGCACCACCACCAGCCCCGCCGACCGCATCCGCCTGCTGAGGACGCTGGTCAAGGGCGGCGGCGGGCTGACCGCCGCCGATCGCGGGATGGTGCTCGGGCTGATGGGGCGGATGGGGCAGGAGCAGTCCTGGGGCGTCAGCGCCGCCGCCCGGCCCGGCGATCGGGTGGCGCTCAAGAACGGGTGGACGCCGCAGCCGCAGGCCCAGGTCTCGTGGGCGGTGACGAGTTACGGCCGGGTCGAGGGGCCGGGGCGGGACCTGCTGCTGTCGGTGCAGACGGACGGGCAGCCGAGTCAGGCGACGGCCATCGAGACCGTCGAGGAGGTCGCCCGGATGATCGGGGCCCGGCTCGGGGAGCTCTCCCCGAGCCGGGCCCCGATCATC
>NZ_SSXE01000242.1 GCF_021699195.1 Nonomuraea sp. MG754425
GTGCGGGTGCGGGTGCGGGTGCGGGGGTGTATGGCGTGTCGCAGCAGGCGTCGGCGGCGAGCCTGCTCAGGGTGTTCGGCGGCGGGGTCATCGGGCTCCTGGTCGGCCTCCTGGTGGGTATGTTCGCCGCCGTGCTGGCCAGCGTGACCGTGGGCGACGGGCCGGCCCTGTTCACGCTCATCGGCTGCACCGCGCTCCTCGGCGGCGTCGGCGCGGCCCTCGGGGCCGGGTCCGGACGCCGGGAGGCGGCTGCCGCGTACCGGGCGGCGGCGCCGTACCGGGGGCAGGGGGGAGCGCCCCCGCCGTACGTGCCGCCCCCGCTGTTCCCCAGGCCCGAGTTGCCCGACCCGCCGGGCTGGCTGCTGCCGGCCGCCACGGGGGCGGGGGTGTTCGCGGCGGTGGCGCTGCCGGAGGCGCAGGTCGGGCTGGGGATCGTGCTGGTCGCGCTGGTGCTGGGCGCGGCGGCGCTACCGGCCGTGACGCGCCGGATGACGCCGTGGACGGTGGCGTTCGGCGTGACGGCGTACGGCCTGATCTCGATGGCGGCGGTGCGCGACGCCGACTGGCTGGTGGCGATCCTGCTCGTGGCGGGAGCCGGGCTGGGCGCGCTGGCCGTCTCCGGCGCGGGCGGCGGCTGGCTGGGCGTGCTCAGGGGCGGCGTGTCGGTGCTGCTCGCGCTCGGCCCCGTGCCGTGGTTCCTGGCGCGGCCGGTCAAGCGGCTGACGGCCAGGCGGCGGGTGCTGCCGATGGTGGCCGCGCTGGGCATCACGGCGGTGCTGCTGGCGGTGTTCGGGCTGCTGTTCGCCTCGGCGGACGCGGTGTTCGCCTCGTACGTGGAACGGCTGACCACCGCCCCCGACTGGGCGGAGTCGCTGCCGGGGCGGATCTTCCTGTTCGCGCTGTTCGGGGTGCTGCTGGCCGCGGTCGTCCTGGTCGCGCTGCGGCCCGTCGTGGACCCGGTGGGCCCGGACACGAAGCTGAGGGTGAGCAGGAGCATCTGGCTCGTGCCGCTGACGGCGGTGAACCTGCTGTTCGCCGCGTTCGTGACGGTGCAGGTCACGGCGCTGTTCGGCGGGGACACGCTGGTGCTGCGGACGGCGGGGCTGACCTACGCCGAGTACGCCAGGCAGGGCTTCTTCCAGCTCGTCGTGGTCAGCGTGTTCGTGCTGGGCATCGTGGCGGTGGCGGCCGGGCTGCTCAAGGTGGAGCGGCGCGAGCGCTGGCTGCTGGCCGGGCTGCTCGGTGTGTTGTGCGGGCTGACCATGGTGGTGCTGGCCTCCGCCCTGCACCGGATGAACCTCTACACCGACGCCTACGGCCTGTCCCGGTTGCGGCTGTCGGTGCAGGCCACGGTGTGGTGGCTGGGCGCGCTGTTCGCGCTGGTGCTGCTGGCGGGCGCGGCGCGGCTGTCGGGCCGCGGCTCCGGCTGGCTGCCCCGTACGGTCGTGCTGGTCACCGGCGTGAGCCTGGCCGTGTTCGCGCTCGTGAACCCCGATCTGCGGGTGGCGCAGACGCAGGTCGAGGTGCGCGGCGTCATGAAGATGGACTCCGACTACCTCGGCGACCTCGGCTCGGAGGCGGTGCCGGCCCTCGACCGGCTGCCCGAGCCGCAGCGCAGTTGCGTGCTCGCGGCCGTGGTCGCGGCCAACGGGCTGGACCGGCCCGACCCGTGGAACGGCTGGAACCTGGCCCGCGCCCAGGCCCGTGACCTGCTGGCCGAGCGGCCGGTGGGCGTCACGGGCGACTGCCCCGAGGCGTACGTGCGCGGCTCTGATTGAATCCAGGGGTGACCTTCGACGTAGTGATCAGCGGCGGCCGGGTGCTCGACGGTACGGGCGCCCCGCCGTACCGGGCCGACCTGGCGATCTCGGGAGACCGGGTCGCGGCGGTCGGCAGGCTCGACGGCGTACGGGCGGGCACGGTGATCGACGCGAGCGGGCGGCTGGTCGCGCCCGGGTTCGTGGACTGCCACGCGCACGGCGACGCGGCCGTCTTCGACGCCGGCGTGCAGCAGGCGGCGCTGCGGCAGGGCGTCACGACGTTCGTGCTGGGTCAGGACGGGCTGTCGTTCGCGCCGGGCTCCGCCGAGACCGTGGCCTACGCCTCCCGCTACTTCGCCGCCGTCAACGGCGCGCTGACCGACGGGGCGTTGACCGACGGGCCGCTGAGCGTCGCCGACCTGCTCGCCGGCTACGATCGCGCGGTCGCGCTGAACACCGCGTACCTGCTGCCGCACGGCACCATCCGCTACGACGTCATGGGGCCCTCGCCGGACCGGGCCGCGCCCGGTGACCTGGCGAAGATGTTGCGCCACGTCGAGCGCGGGCTGTCGGAGGGCGCGGTCGGGCTGTCGAGCGGGCTGGAGTACCTGCCGGCCCGCTACGCAGACGCGGAGGAGCTGGCCGCCCTGTGCGCGCCGCTCAAGGGCCTGCCGTACGTCACCCACATGCGGGCCTACGGCGAGCGGGCCGGCGTGGGCATGGCCGAGGTCGTGGAGATCGCCGAGCGTTCGGGCGCGGCCGTGCACGTCTCGCACCTGCACGGGCCGGCAGGCGTGCTGCTGCCGCTGGTCGAGGAGGCCCTCGCCAAGGGGGTGGACCTCAGCTTCGACACCTACCCGTACCTGCGGGGCAACACGATCCTCGCGATGGTCGTGCTGCCGCCGTCGGTGCCGGGCGCCGACACGGACGCCGCGCTGGAGATGATCGCCTCCGACGCGCTGGAGGAGTGGTGGCCGGGGCAGAGCGCGCTCTGGCCCCGGCTGACCGTCTCGCACGCGCCGGGCATGGAGTGGGCCGAGGGGCTGACCATCGTGGCCGGAGCCGAGCGGGCGGGGGCCGAGCCGGCCGCGTTCTGCCGACGCCTGTTGACCGAGACGCGGCTGGAGGCGGGGGTGGTCGTCGCCCGTCCGGACGAGGGCTCGGAGGGTGAGGAGTCCGTCCGCCGGATGTTGCGCCACCCGTCCCAGACGGGCGGCTCCGACGGCATCTACGTGGGCGGCCACCCGCATCCGCGCGGGTTCGGGGCGTTCGCCAGGTTCCTCGGCCGGCACGTCAGGGAGCTGGGCGACTGGACGTGGGAGCAGGCCGTGACCCACCTGTCCGCGCATCCCGCGCGGCGGTTCGGGCTGTCCGACCGGGGGCTGCTGCGGCGCGGGTTCGCCGCCGACGTGGTGGTGTTCGACCCGGCGACGGTGGGGGACCTGGCCACCTATCCGGCCCCGCGCACGCTCGCGGAGGGCATCGACGACGTGCTCGTGTCCGGCGTACGCGTGCTGGCCGGCGGCGAGCTGACCGGTGCCACGCCGGGACGCGCGCTGCGACCCTCGTGAGCGATAAGGTCAGACCCGGACCAAAGGGGGGTGTTGTGCCGGCGATCCTCGGCCAGTCGGTCTTCGACGGGGGGCTCGAATTCCCCGCCATGGTGGTGCACCGCGACGCGCTGGAGCACAACGTCTCGACGATGGCGGCCTTCGTCCGCGATCACGGCATGGAGCTGGCGCCGCACGCCAAGACCCACATGTCCGCCGAGATCGCCGCGTTGCAGTTGGAGGCGGGCGCGTGGGGCCTCACGGTCGCCACGGCCCGGCAGGCGGCCACGGTCAGGGGGTTCGGCGTCGGCCGGATCCTGGTGGCCAACCAGGTGGTCGATCCCGCGGGGCTCGCCTGGGCCGCCCGCGAGCTGGAGCGCGATCCGGGCTTCGAGTTCCTCAGCTTCGCCGACTCCAGGGCGGGCATCGACATCCTGGCCGCGCACGCCGGCGCCCGGCCGTTCCGGGTGCTGGTCGAGCTGGGGCACGAGGGCGGGCGGGCCGGTTGCCGGCGGCTCGACGAGCTGCTGGAGGTGGCCTCGTACGCGCAGGCGACGCCCGGCGTCGAGCTGGCCGGGGTGGCCGGGTACGAAGGCGGGCTGCGCTCGGGCGACGAGGTCCGCAAGTTCCTGCACGCGTTGCAGGAGGCCGTCGAGCACGTCCGGGTCAAGAACCCGATCCTGAGCGTCGGCGGCAGCCAGTGGTTCGACGTGATCGGCCGCGAGCTGGTCGCCGCCCAGGCCAGGGTGCTGCTGCGCAGCGGCGCCTACGTCACCCACGACGACGGCTACTACCGCGAGCGCACGCCGTTCAACCGCATGGAGGGCGAACTGCGCCCGGCGCTGGAGGTGTGGGCGCACGTGCTGTCCGTGCCCGAGCCGGGGCTGGCGATCGTGGGCATGGGCAAGCGGGACGCCCCCTACGACGAGGGGCTGCCGATCCCGCGCCGGGGCGGCGTCACGATCATGAAGATGCAGGACCAGCACACCGTGGTCCGCGCCACCGGCCTCAAGCCCGGCGACCTGCTGGCCTTCGGCATCTCGCATCCCTGCACGGCGTTCGACAAGTGGCGCGTGCTGCCCCTGGTGGACCGGGACTACCGTGTCGTTGGCACGATAAGCACCAATTTCTAGGAGAACTCGGTGAAAAAGGAGCTCCGGACCACGGAGGGCGCCGCTCCCATCGGCGCCTACTCGCAGGGCCTCGTCGTGGGCGACTTCGTCTACACCTCCGGCGCGGGCCCGCTCGACCCCGGCACCGGCGAGATCGTCGGCGACGACGTCGCCGCCCAGACCCACCAGACCCTGCGCAACCTCGGCGCCATCCTGGCCGCGCACGGGCTCGGCTTCGACGACGTCGTCAAGGCCACGGTCCACCTCCAGCACCTCAAGCGCGACTTTGCCGCGTTCAACGAGGTGTACAAGTCGTACTTCAACCACCCGTACCCCGTACGCACCACGGTGGGGTCCGAGCTGCTGGACATCCTCGTGGAGATCGACTTCGTCGCGCACAAGAGCGCTTAAGGTGCGGCTGTGGACAGTTCGGTGTACGTCTTCGTCGAGGACCTGCTCGGCGAAGGCGTCGAGCGGGTGCTCGACAGGATCAGCGGGTACGGCGTCACCGGCGTCACCGTCGGCGCCGTGCACCACGCCTCCCGCGACGTCACCCCGCACGGGCTGTCCCGGCTGACCCTGCGCCACGACGGCGCGCACTTCATCCCGCCGCCGGAGCTGTTCGACGGGCTCCGGCTGACGCCCGTGCCAGGCGTCCCGGACGCCTTCGACGGCCTCCGGGAGGCGTGCGCGAACCGGTCCATGAAGCTGCACGGCTGGACGGTCTTCCTGCGCAACGCCACGCTCGGCGCCGAACACCCCGACGTGACCGTACGCGACTGCTTCGGCGACCGCGGCTCGCTCACCGACCTGTGCCCCGCCCACCCCGACGTGCGCGACTACGCCGTGGCGCTGGCGCGGGCGGTGGCCAGGCTCGGGGTCGACAGCGTGGTGGCCGAGTCGCTGCACTTCAGGCCGCTCAAGCCGCAGCGCTCGTTCGTGCCGCTCGGGCCGATGGACGCCTACCTGTTCGGGCTCTGCTTCTGCGAGCACTGCATGCGCCGGGCCACCGACCTGGGCGTGCACGCCGAGGTGGCGCGCGACGAGTGCGCCAGGATCGTCGGCGCCGTCTTCGACGGCGACCCGCCGGCCCAGGGCGAGGTGACCAGGGCGGCGCTGACCGCGTACGCCGGGCCCGACGTCGTGGCCTACGCCCGCGCCCGCTCCGAGACGGTGACCACGCTGGTGTCCGAGGTGGCCTCCGCGGTGGCCGCCGAGGGCTCGAAACTGGTGTTCATCGACTCGACCGGGGCGGTCAAGGGCTACACCGACGGGCTGCCCACCCCCGGCCTGGCCGCGCACGACGCCTGGCAACTCGGTGTCGACCTGGTGGCGCTGGGGGACCTCGTGCCCGCGTTCGGGGTGCTGGCCTACGCGCGCGACGCGGCGCGGGTGGCCGACGACGTGGGCGCCTACCTGCGGTCCGTGGGCAAGGACCGCGAGGTGCGGGCCGTGTTGCGGCCCGGCCACCCCGACAGCGACTCCACCGACCGGCTGGTGGCCAAGGCCCGCGGGGCCAGGGCGGCCGGGGCGCTGGCGGTCGACTTCTACGCGTACGGGCTGGTGCCGTACGCCGTCCTCGACCGCATCCCGGCCGCCCTGTCGTCGTAGCCGCCCGGCCTGGCCGGCCGTGCCGGCGACATACCGGCGACATACCGGAATGCGGCTACGCTGGCGGGCCCGTACTTGATCATGCCCGAAGGAACTCTCGTGATCCGTCTCGCGCTCGTGACCGTCGTCGCCGTGCTGCTGTCGATGATCCCCGGCGTGTCCCACGCCACGGTTCCGGGCGCGCTGGGCACGGCGGGCAACCTGGCGCGTGAAGAGCAGCCGCGCGCCGACGGGATCAGGCACGTGGACACCAAGGCGATCATCGCGGGGCTGAAAGCGCTCAACGCGAACACCTACGTCTATCCGATGGCCGGTGACAACGTGCACTGGACCGACCTGCGGGATGAGTTCCTGCCCGCGGCCACCGCCGCCGGGATCGACGTCTGGGTGCTGGTGTACTCGCCGAGCCAGCAGAGCTGCTGCGTGTCCCGGCCGTTCAAGCACGACTACGTCGCCTGGTCCCGCGAGATCGCCACCCTCGCCAAGAGCCACCCGAACCTGGTCGGCTGGACGGTGGACGACTACGCCTACGACCTCAAGACGTTCACCCCCGCCTACCTCGGACAGATGCGGTCCGTGGCCAAGGCGATCAGCCCCGCGCTCAAGTTCGTCCCGACCGTCTACTACGCCCAGTTCACCGACGCGTTCGTCACCGAGCAGATCCCGCTCATGGACGGAGTGATCTTCCCCTTCCGTGACGAGCCGTACCGGGACACCTCCTGGCCGTGGAGCCTGTCGTACCAGGTGCGGCAGCTCGCCGAGCGGCTGCCGGGCACCGAGGTCTACCTGATGCCCTACGCCCACCCGCTGAGTCACGCCGCCCAGAAGCCGACGGTCTCCTACGTCGAGGCGGTCACGAAGAACGCGATCGAGCACGTACGCAGCGGTGAACTCGCCGGGGTCCTGCAGTACAAGCTCCCGTTCGTCTCCGGTGACCAGGCATGGACGCGCCCCGCGGCCGACAACCTGGCCCGCACGGGCGACGGGCGGCTGAGCTTCGTCGTCCAGAAGGAGACGGTCACCAAGGCCGGCATGTCGTGCGGCGCGACGCGGAAGATCGTCCTGACCTCAGGGGCGGCCAAGCGGGTGGTGAGCTTCTGGCACCGTGACGCCCGCGGGCCGGGGCATCCGGCCGGCTACCACATCAAGCAGCTCCTGCTCAACGGCAAGGTGGTCTGGGAGCGGGACGTCACCGCCGACGCGGCGGGCACCTGGGCGAAGGCGACGGTCGACCTCACGGCCAAGCTGAGCGGGACGACGAGCGCGACGCTGCAATGGCGCCTGTACGAGCGCAAGGGCGTGAGCGACTACGTCATCGACGTCGGCGTGGACGACATCGCGCTCACCGGCCTGGCGATGAGTGACCCCGGCGTGGAGAACGCCGCCGTCTGGACGCCCACCCTGGCCCGCCAGGGCGGTGCGGTCTACTGCTCCGCCCAGGTCTACCACGAGAACTACGGCGCCGACCTCGGCGCACGCATCGCCAAGCTCTATGCCGCCGGGTGAGCCGGCGGACGACGCCGCGGCGATGGGGCACGTGAGCGGCGCGGCCGGTATCACCGATGCCGGCCGTCATGGGCCGCCACCCCGTCGAGGAGGGCCGCGACCGCCGCCTCGGCGAAGCCGTCGCCGGGGGGCAGCCCGCGGAAGACCACCCGCATCCACACGGCCCCGGCCAGCAGATCGACGATCAGCATCGGGTCGGCCCGCGCCGCCAGTTCGCCCCTGGCGATCGCCCGCTCGAAGATCACCCGCTCTCTGGCGAAGCGGTCGGTGAAGAAGCGCCGCGCGTCCAGCTCGGGATGGCGGACGGCCGCGGCGAGCGCGGCCACCGCGATGTCGCTGCCCGGGGGCTCGGACAGCAGCCGCCGGACGCCCTCGACCAGCGCCACCAGGTCGCCGCGCAGGCTTCCCGTGTCGGGCGGGTCGAAGCCGAGCACGTCGGACTCGACCAGGGCCGCCCCCAGCAGCGCGGCCTTCGACGGCCACCACCGGTAGATCGTCGTCTTGTTGACGCCCGAGCGCTCGGCGACCCCTTCGACGGTCAGCCCGTCGTACCCCTTCTCGGCGACCAGCCGCAACGTCGCATCGAAGATCTCCCGCTGTTTCCTGGGCGCCATGCGGCTCATTGTCTCCCGGCGAACGCCGCGAGCACCGCGAGGGCGAGGTAGACGGCCCCGCTGACGTGGCGGAGAACGCCCGCGGCGCGGTCGAGCCGCCGGCCCACGGCGCCGGCCGCGAGGGCGTACACGATGTCGGAGAGCAGCCCGAGCAGCAGCAGCGTGAGGCCGAACAGCACCACCTGGAGCGCGGGCGAGCCCGCCTCCGGCCGGACGAACTGCGGCAGGACGGCCAGGAAGAGCAGCACCACCTTGGGGTTGAGCAGGTTGACCAGCATGCCTTCCAGGAACACCCGGCCCAGGGACTGCGGCTGCGGCCGGGCCGTCCGCGCCGCCCTGCCGGTGAACGCGCGGATCCCCAGGTACACCAGGTAGGCGACCCCGGCCCATTTGACGATCGCGAACAGCGTCGGCGATCGCGTGATCACGTACGACAGGCCCGCGGCGGCGGCCGCGATGTGCGCCAGCGTGCCGGCCTCCACGCCGAACGCGCTCGCCAGGCCCGCGGCCCGGCCCTGGGAGAGCCCTCTGGCGGTGATGTAGAGGTGGTTCGGCCCGGGGATGACCACGAGCGTGAGCGCGGTCACGAAGAAGAGGGCGAAGGTCGTCGGAGATATCACGAAAGAGCAGCGTAGGATGGGTTTGGTATGTCGAAGAGAGCCAATCCCGAGCCGGTTTTCCGGGCCAATCCGTCATCGACGGCTCATGGCATAGTTTCTGGCGTGAACGGTCATCTTGTCGGGCGCTCAGCGGAGCTCGCCGGCCTCGTGCGCGTGCTCACGGCTGCCGGCGACGGCCTGGCCGGGGTGGCGCTCGTCGGCGGTGACGCCGGGATCGGCAAGACCCGGCTGATCACCGAGCTCACCTCCGAGGCCCGCGAGCGGGGTTTCCACGTGCTGGTCGGCCAGTGCGCCGAACTCGGCGACGCGCTGCCGTACCTGCCGCTGGCCGACGCCCTGCGCGGCGCCGAGCCGGCCGTGCGCGAGGCCGCCGCCGGCCACCCCATGCTGGGCCAGCTCCTGCCCGGCTCGGAGAGCGCGCCCTCCAGCGGGCTCACCCAGCAGCGGCTGTTCGGCTCGCTGCTCGGGCTGCTCGCCGACGTGCAGCCGGTGCTGTTCGTGATCGAGGACCTGCACTGGGCCGACCGCTCCACTCGTGACCTGCTGGTCTTCCTCAGCCGCATGGTGCAGAGCGAGCGCGTCTGCGTCGTGGGCACCTACCGCACCGACGACCTGCACCGCCGCCATCCCCTGCGCTCCGTGCTGGCCGAGCTGAAGCGCCTGCCCACCGTGATGAGCGTGGAGCTGGGGCCGCTGGGCTCCGGCGAGATGTCCGACTACGTCACCACCCTGGGGGAGGTCGACGCCCAGGGGCTCGGCCTCATCATCTCCCGCGCCGACGGCAACCCGTTCTACGCCGAGGAGCTGTTCGCGGCCATGGCCGAGGGCGACCGGCTGCCCGACGGGCTGGCCAGCCTGCTGCTGTCCAGGGTCGAGGTGCTCTCGGAGGCCGGGCAGCGGGTGCTGCGGGCCGCCGCCGTGGCCGGCCGCCGCGTGGAGGACGAGCTGCTCTGCGAGGTGTCGGGGCTGCCGCTGGACGCGTTCGAGGAGGCGGTCAGGGAGATCGTCTCGCGCGGGCTGCTCAAGATCCAGGGCCACGGCTACGCCTTCCGCCACGCGCTGCTGCAGGAGGCCGTCTACACCGACCTGCTGCCGGGCGAGCGCACCAGGCTGCACGCCGCCTTCGCCCGCCTGCTCACCTCGCCGGCCGAGCTGTCCCACCACCACCTCGCGGGCCACGACCTGGCCGGGGCGCTCGCGGCCTCCGCCGAGGCGGGCAGGCAGGCCGAGCGGCTCGGCGCGCCCGCCGAGGCCCACAGCCACTACGACCGCGCGCTCAGCCTGTGGGAGCGGGTGCCCGACGCGGCGGGGCTGGCCGGTGAGGACCGCGTCGAGCTGGCCTTCCGCAGCGCCGTCATGGCCGCCGACAGCGGCGACAACCACCGCGCCGTGGTGCAGCTCCGCGCGCTGCCGCAGACGTCCGAGGTGAACGAGCGGCTCGCCTACTACCTCTACGAGCTCGACGACCGGGCCGGCGCGATCGAGGCGGCCGAGCAGGCGGTGCGCAGCGCCGGCGACCAGCCCGCGCTCGCCCGCGCGCTGGCCACCCAGGCCCGCGCACTGCTGTGGAGCCCGCGCCACCATGAGGTCGAGGCCCTGTGCGCCAAGGCGCTCGAGATCGCCCGCGCGGCCGGGGCCAAAGACGCCGAGGTGGGCGCGCTGCTCACGCTGGGCGCGTTCGTCGAGCCGCGCGGCGAGCTCGACCGGGCCCACGAGCTGATCGGCACCGCCATGGCCCAGCCCAGCGGCGACCTCGCCATGGACCTTCGCGCCCGCTTCCACCACGCCCGCATCCACTACGAGCAGGGCCTGCTCGCCCAGGCCGCCGAGGTGGCCGACGACGGCATCCACCTGGCCTTCCAGACCGGCCTCAAATGGAGCACCTTCGGCACCGACCTGCGCTTCCTGCGCTTCCTCATCCACTACGTGGCCGGCGAGTGGGACGACGCGGAGGCGGTGGCGGCCGGCTTCGGCGCCCGGGTGGGCACGGTGCCCGAGGCGATCCTGTCGTCGTTCGCGCTGTTCATCGAGGTGGCCCGCGACCTGCCGGCGGTCGAGTCCCGGCTGAGCTGGCTGCGGCCGTTCTGGTCCGACGAACTGGCCTCGTACATGTCCAGGGGCCTGGCGGCCGAGCACGCGCTGTGGCACGGCGACCCCGCGACGGCGCTCGACCACGTGCGCGCGGTCGTCGCCGAGCAGCAGGACGGCGATCCGGGCAACATCCGGCTGGCCGCCGTCGGGCTGTGGGCGCTGGCCGAACTGGGCAGCACCGAGGGCGCCGACGACCTGCGCGCCCGCGCCCGTCAGGCCGTCGAGTTCGGCCCCTTGGGTGAGGGCGCCCACCTGGGGCCCGAGGGCCGGGCGTGGGCGCTGCGGGTGGAGGCCGAGTGGCACCGCGTCCACGGGCGGCTCGACGTGGCGGCGTGGCGGCGGGTGGTGGAGGCGTTCGGCTTCGGGTTCGAGTACGAGGTCGCGCGGGCCCGATGGCGGCTGGCCGAGGCGCTGCTGGCCGCCGGCGACCGCGACGCGGCCCAGGCGGAGTGGGAGCAGGCCAGGCGGGTGGCGGGCAAGCTGCGGGCCGCGCCCCTGGAGCGGGCCCTGCTCGACTTCGGCCGGCGCGCCCGCTTCGGCGGTCCCGGTTCCGGCGGGTCCGGCGACGGCGGGCTGACCGCGCGGGAGGTGGAGGTCCTGCGGCTGGTCGCGGAGGGGCTGACCAACCGGGAGATCGCGGAGCGGCTGTTCATCGCGCAGAAGACGGTGAGCGTCCACGTCTCCAACATCCTGGGCAAGCTCGACGTCTCCACCCGCACCCAGGCCGCCGCCACCGCGCGAACGCGCGGGCTGCTCGGGTGAGGACGTCCTCAGGCGGGGCGGCTCACCGGGAGACCTCCAGCAGCAGGTCGGGCTCGCCGAAGTCGCCCGACTTCAGCAGCAGCGTGACCCCCGAAGGGGTGAAGATCCAGGGCACCCCGCGCGCCGCCTCGGCCCCGATCACGCCGCCGGACACGCCGAGCGCGCTCACGACCGCGCCGGACGTCTCGCCGCCCGCCGTGATCACGCGGGTGACGCCCCGCTCCACCAGCCCGCGAGCGACGCGGCCGATGGCCGTCTCCAGGATCGCCGCCGACCGCTCCACCCCCAGGGCATCCTGTACGCGGCGCAGCCTGGCCGGCTCCAGCGACGCGTAGACCAGGGGCGCTCCGGCGCTCTCGTCGAGGGTGTCGTACCAGGCCAGGGCGTTCCTGGCGAGCGAGTCCCGGTCCTGGTCGGCCAGCGCGTCGAGCCGGTAGGCCGGTCGGCCCGCCTCGATCATCACCCGCACCTGCCGCAGCGTGCTCGCCGAGCAACTGCCCGCCAGTACGGCGGCCCGCCCGGACGGCTCCGGCCAGAGGGCGTCGTCCGGCTCGTGCCGTGCGTGGGCGGCGGCCAGCCCGCCCGCGAGCCCCGCCGCACCCGCCAGCAGCGGCGCCCCGGCCAGCGCGTGGCCGGCCGCCATCAGGTCGGAGTCCTCCAGCGCGTCCACGAACGCGTAGCGCACGTTCTGCTCGCGCAGTTCGGCCAGCCGCCGGCCGATGGCCCGTCCGCGCACCTGCGGCAGCGTCACGACCCCCGCCCGGTAGGCGCTCTGCGCCTCCAGCAGGCGCGGTAGGTACGAGTCGGTCATCGGCGTCAGCGGGTGGTGCCGCATGTGCGACTCGCCGAGCAGCGCCTCCCCGACGAAGAGGTAGCCGTTGTACTGGGTGCGGCCGTGCTCGGGCGAACTCGGCGTCATGGGGACGATCGGCGCGTCCATGGCGTCCGCCAGGGCGTCCAGCACCGGGCCGATGTTGCCGTCGCGGGTGGAGTCGAAGGTCGCGCAGTACTTGAAGTAGACCTGCTCGGCGGAGCCGTGCGAGCGCAGCCAGCGCAGCGCGCGCAGGGAGCGGGCCACCGCGTCGGCCCGGTGGACGGTGCGGGTCTTGAGCGCGATCACGACGGCGTCGTGCTCGGGGAACTCGCCGGCATGCGGCGGGAGCCCGAAGTACAGGAGGGTGCGGATGCCCCGGCGGCGCAGTGCCACGGCCACGTCGGTCCCGCCGGTGAAGTCGTCCGCGATGACGCCGATCATCGGTGCGCCTCCGACCGGGTCTTGGTGCTGTCGTGGTGCGAGTCGAACATGACGCCGACGTTATCGGCGTCCGCATGGCCGCTCACAGGGGAGGGGCGGGTCAGCTCGTGATGGTCAGGTCGCGCCGCTCGAAGTAGTCCGTCTGGTCGGACTGGAGGTAGGCGTGGAAGTTCGGGGCCATGGGGTCGGCCGACCTGTCGGCGGTGACGATGGTGACGATCACGTACTTCTTGGACGCGCCCGAGAGGATCTTGCCGTACGCGTAGTCGGGGAGCGCCTTGTCCTGACGCCACCTGACGGCGGTGGACGTGAGCCGCGACAGCCGGTCGGCGGTGGCCTTGGCGGCCCGGTCGCTGGGGAAGGCCAGCATGAGCTGGACCGCTTTGAGGTGCCCGCGGTAGGCGGAGTAGACGAGTTGCACGGCGCGCCGGCACTTGTTCTCGGCCAGCACGCCCTGGCCGTCCACCGGGCCGCACGAGCCGTAGGTCCAGCCGGCGACCTTGTCGGCCTGGAACTTGATGCCGCCTTCGGCGAAGCTCCAGTCGCGGAACTCGGTGTGCGTGATCGGCGTGCCGGGCTGGGAGTGCCTGGAGGCGGCCTGGGCGTCGTCGGGGGTCACGGAGGGCTCGGGG
>NZ_SSXE01000243.1 GCF_021699195.1 Nonomuraea sp. MG754425
GGTGGCGGGGCGGGCCCGTCCCGCGCCGAAGCGGGCGGCCAGCTCCCCGGCGAGTGCGCGCGAGCGCGCCGGCTCCGCGTCGACGATCGTGATCCGGTCGGCGCCCATCGTCAGCAGCGCGTGCGCGACCGCCGCCCCCGCGCCGCCCGCGCCGAGCTGCACGATCCGGCGGGCGGGCGCGTCGGGCAGGCCGCGGGCGAACGACTCGGCGAAGCCGGTCCAGTCCGTGTTGTGCCCGGTGGCCCGGTCGCCGTCGAAGACCACGGTGTTGACCGCGCCGAGCATGCGGGCGTCCGGCGACAGGTCGTCCAGGTGCGCGATGACGGCCTGCTTGCACGGGTGGGTGATGTTGAGCCCGTCGTAGCCGAAGCGGCGGGCCGTGCGGACCAGCTCGCCCACGTCGCCGCCCACCCGGTCGATGTCGAGCAGCCGGTAGACGTAGTGCAGCCCGTGGTGCACGGCCTCCTGCTCGTGCAGCGGCGGGCTCCAGGACGGGCCGATGCCCGAGCCGATCAACCCCACCAGGAACGAATCCATCACTTCTTCCTTTCAAGCAGGCGTACCGGCTCAAGACGTGGTTTTCCTAATGTACGTACTAGTGAGTTAGCTGACTAGACGTCGCCGCACACTGGTGATTTCCCTGATGCCGGACCGCGGCCCGCGGCGCAGACTGTCGTGGTCGCAGCGCCCCCGGCCAGAAGGAGACCCCATGTTCGAACGACGCCGCACCGGCCGGGCCCGCCCGCGGGCCGGAGCCCTGGGGAGCGTGCTGGCACTGGCCGCGCTCGGCCTGCCCGCCGCTCCCGCCCAGGCCACCGCTCATGACACCGCTCATGACACCGCTCTGGTTCCTGCGGTCACCGAGATTCCGGCCGGCGCGGGCAACGGGCGTCCGCTCGGCGCCACCGTCGCCGATCTGGCGGCCCGGGGCTACGAGGAGCGCGAGTTCCTGATGAGCGGCGGCGCCGACACCTTCCAGAAGACCGGCGTGTGGACGAGCGGCGGCCAGTGGGGCGCCCGCCGCACCGGCGTCGTCCAGGACTACGTCACCCGGCTGCTGGTCGAGCGGCCCGCCGACCCGGCCGCGTTCAACGGCACCGTCGTGGTGGAGTGGCTGAACGTCAGCTTCGGCGTGGACCTCGCCGTGGAGTGGTCGCAGTCATACGAGCACTACACCCGCGCCGGGTACGCCTACGTCGGCGTCACCACCCAGAAGGTCGGCGCCGACAAGCTCAGGAGCATGGACCCGGGCCGCTACGGCGGAGTCTCGCTGGCCTCCGACGCGCTGTCGTACTCGATCTTCGCGCAGGCGGCCGAGGCCGTCCGGGCGAACGCGCCGGCGCTGCTGGGCACCGGCACCCCCACGACGGTGCTGGCCGCGGGCCACTCCCAGTCCGCCGGCCGGCTGGCCACCTTCGCCAACGCGATCCAGCCGATCGTCCCGGCCTTCGACGGCATCCTGATCCACGGCAGGGGCGCCGGGGCCGCGCCCATCGGCGAAGGGGTGATCTCCCTGCCCCTCACCGCCCGGATCCGCACCGACACCGCCGTGCCGGTCCTCCAGGTCGAGTCGGAGACCGACGTCACCACGTTCGCCGACGCCCGGCAGGCCGACTCCGCCCGCGTCCGCACCTGGGAGGTGGCCGGCACCTCGCACGCCGACGGCTACGGCCTGGCCCAGTACAACGCCCAGAACGCCCGCGACCGGGCGATCAACGACGGCCGCCCGATCTCCTGCGACCGGCCCGTCAACACCATGACCTGGCGCTACGCCTCCAACGCCGCCTACCACCACCTCGACCGGTGGGCCCGCGGCCTCGGCGCGCCGCCCGCCGGGCCCCAGCTCGGCCTGCTGCTCGGCACGATCCGCCGCGACGGCGACGGCAACGCGCTCGGCGGTGTCCGGCTGCCGGACCTGGACGCGCCGCTGGCCGCGTACGCGCCGACCAACTCAGGCGGCGAGGTCACGGGGGCGTGCCTGCTGCTGGGCGTCACCACGCCGCTGAGCGCCGCCCGCGTGCGCGAGCTCTACCCCACCCGGCAGGCGTACGTCACCGCCTTCACCCAGGCGGCCGGCCGCGCGCTGGCCGCGGGCCACCTGCTGCCCGCCGATCACGCCGAGGCCGTCGCGCGGGCGCAGGCCACCCCGCTCCCCTGACCCTTGTTCACGCCTGGCCGAGCACCTTGTCCAGCAGTTCGCGCCGGGCCGTGGCCGGCCAGGTCAGCTCGCCCGACTCCAGCCGGGCGATGAGCCGCCTGAGCCAGTCCAGCTCGGTCTCGCTGAGCGCCCGCTCGTAGTCGAGCTCGATCATCAGGACGTCGGGCAGCCCGTTGTCCCTGAGCGCCCGCAGGTGACCGTCGAGGCCGGCCAGCGCCCCTTCGATCGAGGCCGCCCGGGTGCGCAGGGCCCGCAGCGCGTCGGCCACCGGCAGCACGCCGATCAGCGAGACCGCGGCGGCGAACGTGCGGCGCTCGGCCCCCGGGCTCTCCAGCAGCGCCCGGAGCCGGGTGGCCAGCTCGCGGCGGCCCTCGTCGGTGATCTCGTAGACCGTGCGCTCGGGCCTGCGGCCCTCCCGGCTGGTCTCGACCGGCACGATCAGCTCCTCGCCCGCCAGCCGCTCGACCGCGTGGTAGAGGCTCCTGGGCAGGCCGGTGATGTAGTCCTTGTGCGTGTCGACGATGAGGCGGTGCAGCTCGTACGGGTGGCCGGCGCGTACCGACAGCAGTGCCAGCACCGTGAGACCGACCAGGTCAGGACGCCGCGCCATGATCCCCTCCTTATGGCACCACGCACTATAGCCGAGCGGCCGGTGCGGCGGTCAGCGCAGGCTCTCGCCGTGGACGCGCTCGACCGTCATCGTCATGAGCACCCGGCGGTCGGCCACCATCACCGCCCGGTACTCGGCCCCGTCGGGGGTGCTGCCCCGCGGCGGCGCGGTAGTGGCGCACCAGCGCCTCGACCCGCGGGCCGTGCGGGTCGCCGCCCGGCCCGGTGAGCGCCACCGGACGCCCGCCCGCCGGTCGTAACCGTTTCGTTATCTCAACGAAGTGCAAAGCGTCTTTTTCAGGGCATTCCTGATCAAGAAGTCCAGCAGAGGGCTTTGGTCACGCGAAGCATCGCAGTGTCTCTCTGCCTGGGCTTTTGTCATGGGCGGAGCCGCTGTCACCCCTTGGAGCAGCAGATGACCGTCCTGAACATCGAGCTCGAACAGCTCACCGCCGAACAACTCCTCGCCGACCTGACCGACCCGCGCACCTCGGAACTGACCGCGGTCCGCATCCGCGAGCGCCTGGTGGAGATGCACGAAGGACTCGTGAGCGAGGTCACCCGGCGCTACCGCCACCGCGGCGAGCCCGTCGAGGACCTGCGCCAGGCCGCCTACGTCGGCCTGATGAAGGCCGTCAACGGCTTCGACCCCGACCTCGGGCACGAGTTCAGGGGCTACGCCATGATCACCATGATGGGCGAGGTCAAGCGCCACTTCCGCGACCGCACCTGGGCCATCCGGGTGCCGCGCGTCTACCAGGAGCGGCGCATCGAGCTCAACCGGGCCACCGCCGAGCTGACCCAGACCCTCGGCCGCTCCCCCACCGTCGCCGAACTGGCCGCCCGGCTCGCCATCTCCGAGGAGGACGTCCTGCTCGCCCTCGAAGCCGCCACCGCCTACAGCACCCTGTCGCTGGACGCGCCGGTCGGCGGGGGCGACGACGACACCGCCGAACTGGGCGACTTCCTGCCCGCCCAGGACGGCTCCATCGACGCCCTGCTGAACCGGCACGCGGTCAAGCCGCTCATCGACGCCCTGCCGGCGCGCGAGAAGAAGATCCTGCTGATGCGCTTCTACGGCAACATGACCCAGTCGGAGATCGCCAAGGAGTTCGGCCTCTCGCAGATGCACGTCTCCCGCATCCTGCGCGCCGTCCTCACCGGGCTGCGCACCGCCCTGACCGACTGACGGACCGGCCGGGGCCCGCCGCAGGCCGCTCTGGCACACTGCTCGGGTGAAGCGGCTACTCCTCATCGGCATCGGCGCCGGCGACCCCGACCACCTCACGTTGCGGGCGGTCAAGGCCATCGCCGCCACGGACGTGTTCTTCATCGTGGACAAGGGCGAGGTCAAGCACGATCTCATCCGGCTCCGCACGGACCTGATCGCCGAGCACGCGCGGGCGCCGTACCGGATCGCCGAGGCGCGCGACCCCGAGCGCGACCGGGACGCCGCCGCCTACACCGCCGCCGTGGACGACTGGCGCTCGCGCCGCGCGCTGGCCTGCGAGGCGCTCGTCCGCGACGAGCTGGCCGACGGCGAGACCGGGGCGTTCCTGGTCTGGGGCGACCCCGGCGTGTACGACAGCACCCTGGCCATCGTCGAGGAGATCCTGGCCCGCGGGAACGTCACCTTCGACTACGAGGTCGTGCCCGGCATCAGCAGCGTGGCCGCGCTGACGGCCGCCCATCGCGTCAGCCTGACCCAGGTGGGGCGGCCCGTCCACCTGACGACCGGCCGCCGCCTGGCCGAGCACGGCCCCACGGCCGACGACGTGGTCGTCATGCTCGACGCCCACTGCTCCTTCGCCGGCCTGGACGACTACGCCATCCACTGGGGCGCCTACCTGGGCACGCCCGACGAGATCCGCATCTCGGGGCCGGTGGCCGAGGTGGGCGAGCGCATCCGGCGGGCACGGGCCGAGGCACGGGCGCGCAAGGGCTGGATCATGGACACGTACCTGCTGCGGCGCCTGTCACCTCGTCCAGAAGCAGACTGAGCAGCCCCATCCGCCGCTCGGTGTCGTCGGCGGTCGCGAACAGCACCACGCTCCACCCCGGCTCCGGCAGCCGCGCGTGCATGGCCCGCAGTCCCGGCCAGCCGCCGCCGTGCCGGTAGACGCGCCGGCCGGCGTGTGAGCGGACGCCGACGCCCCAGGCGTAGCCGGTCGGGGTGCCGTCGTCGAGCCGGCCCTCGGTGTGCAGGAGGGCGGAGAGTCCGAGGGCGTCGGCGTCGAGCGCCCGGCTCCAGGCCAGCATGTCGGCCGCGGTGGTCCAGACGCCCCCGTCGCCGAGCGAGAGCGGCGCGGGATGCCGGGAGCTCAGCGGCTCGGCCCCTGGAGGCGCGGGGCCGGGGCCGGGCCAGTAGCGGGTGGCGGTCATCGACAGCGGATCGAACAGGCGGCGGCGGGCCAGTTCGGGCAGCGGGCGGCCGGCCGCCCGCTGCGCGGCGGTGGCGAGGCAGACGTATCCCGCGTTCGAGTAGGCGTGCGCGCCGCCCGGGGTCCCGGCGAGGGCGGGGTGGCCCGCGAGGGCGCGGATGACGCCCTCGCTGGTGCGGTCGCCGGGCATCGCGGCGTCGATGCCGGGGTCGGCGGGCAGGTTCGCGGTGTGGTGGACGAGGTGGCGCAGGCGCACGTCCGCGGCCCACGGCGGCAGTTCGGGGAGCCAGCGGGCCAGCGGGGACTCCACGTCGAGGACGTCGTCCCGGACGAGCGTCGCCACCAGCGCGGCGGTCAGTTGCTTGGCGAGCGAGGCCGCGTACACGGGTGTCGTGGGCGTCAGGCGCCGCGCGTGGAAGATCGGCGGCTCGCCGCGCCGCTGGAGGCCCACGACGATCGGCTCGTCGGGGCCGTAGCCCGAGCGCCGCACGAGTTCGGGCAGGCGCGCCGTCACCGCTGGGGGTGGCCGGCGCGGAGGGCGGCCAGGCGGTGCTGCCACTTGTCCAGCAGGATCGGGATCTCCTCGCGCATCAGTTGCAGGAACTCCCACGTCTCCGCCAGGCGGGCCGCGGCCTGGGTGTCGTCGCCGACCGCCTTGAGGCCCTCGCGCAGGGTCAGCTCCCACTGGGTGATCAGCGTGTCCTGCTGGAGGATGGCCTGCTGCCACTGGCCCTCGGTCACCCGGTAGTGGTCGCGGCGCGCGCCCGGCTCGCGTTCGCGGGTCACCAGGGCCACCTGGGTCAGGTAACGTACGGCGCCCGATACGGCGGCCGGGCTCACCAGCAGGAACTCCGCCAGCTCGGCCGCGGTGCCGCGGCCCTCCTCGGCGACCAGGAGGGCCGCGTAGATGCGGGCGGGCATCCGGGGGATGCCGGTGGCCACCAGGTCGAGGGCGAAGCGCTCCACGAACCGGCGCACCGCCTCCTCGTCCCGCTCGTGGCGGGCGGGCTCGGTCGTCCTCTCCATCTGGCACACACTACTTTGTTCTGAACTTTCACGGAATTGTGAAATGAGTGTAGTCTCTGAATCGCTGGGCCAAACCGGAGGTCTGATGAACCGCGAGAAGATCGAGCTCACCACCGTCCAGAAGACGATGCTCGCCACCCTGTACGCCCGCGCCCTCGACAGCCGCGCCCGCTACTCCGTCCTGCACGACCGCACCGCCGCCGACGTGGTCGAGCACGTCGACTACGACTGGCGCAAGACCGGCACCCGCGCACCCTGGGACGCCGCCACCCTGGCGCTGCGCGGTCGCGAACTGGACCGCTGGACCACCGAGTTCGTCCGCGCCCAGCCCGGCGAGGTCACCGTGCTGCACCTGGCCTGCGGCCTGGACACCCGCGCGCACCGGCTGGGCCCGCCCCCGTCGGCGCGCTGGGTGGACGTCGACTTCCCCGACGTCATCGACCTGCGCCGCCGCCTGCTGCCGGAGCCCGGCGGCGACTACCGCATGATCGGCGCCTCGGTGACCGACGAAGGCTGGCTGGAGGAGGTGCCCGCCGACCGTCCGACGGTGGTCGTGTGCGAAGGGCTGACGATGTACCTGCACGAGGAGGAGGGACGGCGCCTGATCCGGAGCGTCTGCGCCCGCTTCCCCTCCGGGCAACTGCTGTTCGACTGCTTCAGCAAACGGCTGATCCGCTACGCCGGGAAGATGAGCTGGCTCGGGATGGGCATCGCGCCGCGCGCCGTCCTGGAGAGCTGGCACTGGGGCATCGACGACCCCCACGAGCTGGAGACGTGGCAGGACGGCCTGGAATACGTGGACGACCTGTACGTCGTGGACGTGCCCGACCTGGGCAAACTCCCGGCGGCGGCCCGCATCGGGCTGCGGCTGTCGGCCCACGCCCCCGGCGGCCGGGACGCCGGCCGGCTGCTGCGCTACCGCTTCTGACCGGCCGCCCCCGAGACACCCCCCAGAACGGCCCCGCGCTCACGAGCACCTGCGATCGGCCCCCAGGAACGTCCCGGTGCGCCGCGCGCTGCCGTAACCGCCGGCGAAGACGCCCCGCTCGAAGACCGGCTCCCCCGCCACGCACACCGCCCGGACGGCGGCGTCACTGCGGTTCACCATGCGCCGCACCCCGCCGAAGTCCGGCATCGGCGCCTCGTGGTAGGCGGCCAGCCGCTCGTCCAGGCCGGCCGGGTCCACCACCACCAGGTCGGCCCGGTCGCCCGCGCGCAACGTACCGGCCCGCAGCCCGAACCAGTCGGCCAGCTCGCCGGTCAGCCGGTGCACCGCCCGCTCCACCGTCATGAACGGCCGGCCGGCCGCCTGCGCGGCCAAGACCCGGGCCAGCAGCCGCAGCGCGAAGTTGTAGTGCGCCATGTTGCGCAGGTGCGCGCCCGAGTCGGTGAACCCCATCTGCACCGCCGGATGATCGGCCAGCCGGTCCAGCACGTGCGGCCGGTCGTTGGCGATCGTCGTCCGCCAGCGCAGCCGCGGCCCGTGCGCGACCACGAGATCGAGGAACGTCTCGGCCGGATGCCGCCCGCGCGTGTCGGCCACCTCGCCGAACGACCGGCCCACCACGCCCTCGTCCGGGCAGGAGACGATGTCGGCGTCGTACAGGTCGCGGTGCCAGCTCCGCGGCAACCGGCTGTCGTAGTCGCGACGGAACCAGCGCCGGTAGGCCATCCGCGACAACAGCCGCGCCCGCTCCGCCTCCTGCCGCAGGTGCAGCGCGGCGGCGGTGGCGCCGAACTCCTCGAAGAGCGCCAGGTCGATCCCGTCGGCGTACAGCTCGTACGGCACCGGCAGGTGCTGCCAGCGCACCTCGGCCCCCAGCAGCCGGTTGGCCGGACCGGTCAGCCCCGTGCGCAGCGCCGACAGCAGCGGCGCCGTCTTCGGGTCGAGCGCCGCCAGCAAGGACGTCTTCAACCGCGGCCGCGCCCGCAACCCGGCGCTGGCCAGCAGGAACCGCAGGCTGCTCCACGGCCTGGCCGCGTCGGGCGCGCTCTGCAGCACCCGGCCGCGAGCCCGCAGCACCCGGTGCAGCGCGCGGTACTCCCGCCAGCCCGCGAACGTGGACGGCAGCCGCGCCGACCGGAACCGGTCGCCACCCAGCCGGAAGAACGTGCTGGCCGCGGTGGACAGACCGAGGAAACCGGCGTCCAGGGCGCGGTTGAGCAGCGCCGTCATCCGGTCGAGATCCTGGCCGGACGCCGGATCGGCGCCGACCGCCCGGCCCAGCCCCATCACGTACGCCCGCAGGTCGGAGTGCCCGAGGAAGGCGGCCACGTTCGGGCCCAGGGGCCGGGCCAGCAGCGCCTGGACGTACTCGTCGGCGCCCGACCAGTGCCGGTGCCGTTTCAGCACGTCCAGCACGTCGGCGTGCGGCAGCGCCTCGACCCGGCTGAACAGGTCCGCCGCGTCGTCGGCGGCGCAGTAGACGCCGGACAGCGAGCAGTTGCCGAGCACCACCGTGGTGACGCCGTGCCGCACCGACTCGCCCAGCCCCGGCGACAGCAGCACCTCGACGTCGTAATGCGTGTGCACGTCGAGGAAACCCGGCAGCACCCAGCAGCCGCCCGCGTCGAGCACCCGCGGGCAACCCGCCTGCGGCAGCGGCTCCGCCGAGACGGCCGCCACCCGCCCGCCCCGCACCCCCAGATCGCGGAGCGCCGAGGGGCTGCCCGCGCCGTCGAACCAGCGGCCCCCCTTGATGATCAAGTCGAACATCGCCGTCCTCCGGCTGTCACGCCACCGACCCCCGAGCGATGGCGTTGAGCGATCACCCTAAGGCATGCGGCGGCGGCCACCGGAGGACTCCCGCGGCGTGTCCGCGTCGCCCCCGCCCGGCGCGGACGGGGGCGGCGCGGATGTCAGTCCACGTCCACGACCGCCTGCGCGAACTGGGCCGAGTACAACCGGGCGTACGCGCCGCCCGCCGCCAGCAGCGACTCGTGCGTGCCCTGCTCGACGATCCGCCCCTCCTCCATCACCAGGATCAGGCTGGCGTCGCGGATCGTGGACAGCCGGTGCGCGATCACGAAACTGGTGCGCCCCTCCCGCAACGAGCTCATCGCCCGCTGGATGAGCACCTCGGTCCGGGTGTCGACCGAGCTGGTCGCCTCGTCCAGGATCAGGATCGCCGGCTCCGACAGGAACGCCCGCGCGATCGTGATGAGCTGCTTCTCGCCCGCGCTGACCGCCGCACCCTCGTCGTCGATCACCGTGTCGTACCCGTCGGGCAGCGTGTGCGCGATCCGGTCCACGTGCGCCGCCTGCGCCGCCGCCTCGATCCGCTCGCGCGTGGCGCCCTCGGCCCCGTAGCCGATGTTCTCCGCGATCGTGCCGCCGAACAGCCAGGTGTCCTGCAGCACCATGCCGATGCCCGAGCGCAGCTCCTCCCGCGACATCCGCGCGATGTCCACGCCGTCGAGCGTGATACGGCCGCCGGTCACCTCGTAGAACCGCATGATCAGGTTGACCAGCGTCGTCTTGCCCGCGCCCGTCGGGCCGACGATGGCCACCGTCTGGCCGGGCTCCACCGTCAGCGACAGGTCCTCGATCAGCGGCCGGTCCTCGGCGTACCTGAACGACACGTTCTCGAACGCCACCCGGCCCCGCACCCGGTCCGGACGCGCGGCCTCGGCCGGCTCGGCGGACTGCTCCGGCTCCTCCAGCAGCTCGAAGACCCGCTCCGCCGAGGCGACACCCGACTGCACCAGCGCCGCCATGCCCGCCACCTGCGTCAACGGCTGGCTGAACTGACGGGAGTACTGGACGAACGCCTGCACGTCACCCAGCGAGATCGAGCCCGAGGCCACCTTGAGCCCGCCCACCACGGCCACCAGCACGTAGTTGATGTTGCCGATGAACATCATGGCCGGCTGGATGACGCCGGAGATGAACTGGGCGCGGAAGCTGGAGGCGAACAGCGCATCGTTGTGCTCGGCGAAGGTCTCGGCCGCCTCCTTCTGCCGGCCGAACACCTTCACCAGCGTGTGCCCGCCGTACATCTCCTCGATGTGGCCGTTCAGCTTGCCCGTCGAGGACCCCTGCTTGATGAACTGCGGCTGCGCCCGCTTGCCGATGACCGCCGTCACGTACACCGACACCGGCACCGTGACCAGCGCGATCAGCGCCAGCACCGGCGAGATCCAGAACATCACCACCAGCACCGCCACCACCGTCAGCACCGACGTGATGAGCTGGCTCATCGTCTGCTGCAACGTCTGGGCGATGTTGTCGGTGTCGTTCGTGGCGCGGCTGAGGATCTCGCCACGCGGCTGGCCGTCGAAGTAGCTCAGCGGCAGCCGGCCCAGCTTGGCCTCGATCCGCTCACGCAGCCGGGCCGCCGCCCGCTGCACCACCACGGTCGTCAGCCGGAACTGCACGATGCCGAGCAACGCCGCCACCAGGTAGATCACCAGCACCCAGCCCAGCACCTGGGCCAGCGCCGTGAAGTCGATGCCGCGGCCCGGCACGACGCTCATCGACGCCACCATGTCGGCGAACGTGTCCTGCCCGTCCGCCCGCAGGCCCGCCACCGCCTGCTCCTTGGTGGCCCCGGCGGGCAGCCGCTCCCCGATGATGCCGGTGAAGATCAGGTCGGTGGCCTGGCCGAGGATCTTGGGCCCGGTCACCGTCAGCGCGACGCTGAGCGCGCCGAGCACCAGCACGGCGATCAGCAGCGCCCGCTCCGGGCGCAGCAGGCTCATCAACCTGCGCAGCGTGCCGCCGAAGTCGAGGGCCTTCTCGGCGGGCCCGCCCATCATCCGGCCAGGGCCGAAGCCCGGCTGTGGACGCCTCGCGGGCGCCTGCGTCGTCATGCCGCCGCCTCCTGTTCGGTGAGCTGGGACAGGACGATCTCCCGGTAGGTCGGGCAGCCGTCCATCAACTCGGCGTGGGTGCCGTCGCCGGCCACGCGGCCGTCGTCCAGCACGATGATCCGGTCGGCGTCGCGGATCGTGCTCACCCGCTGCGCCACGATGACGAGCGTGGCCTCGGCGATCTCCGCCGCCAGCGCCGCCCGCAGCCGGGCGTCGGTGGCGTAGTCGAGAGCCGAGAACGAGTCGTCGAAAAGATAGATCGCGGGACGGTGCACCAGGGCCCTCGCGATGGCCAGCCGCTGCCGCTGCCCGCCGGAGACGTTCGTGCCGCCCTGCGCGATCGGCTCCTCCAGCCCGCCCGGCATCGCCGCCACGAACTCGCGCGCCTGCGCCACCTCCAGGGCCTGCCACAACTCCTCGTCCGTGGCGTCCGGCTTGCCGTAACGCAGGTTGGAGGCGACCGTGCCGGAGAACAGATAGGGCGACTGCGGGACCAGGCCGACCGCGCGCGCCAGCGCCGCCTCGTCGAGCTCACGCACGTCCACGCCGTCCACCAGCACCGTGCCCGCGCTCACGTCGAACAGCCGCGGGACGAGGTTGAGCAGCGTCGTCTTGCCGCTGCCCGTACTGCCGATGATCGCCGTCGTACGTCCGGGCCGCGCCGCGAAGCTCACCCCGGACAACACCGGCTCCTCCGCCCCCGGATAGCGGAAGTCCACCGACCGCAGCTCCAACTCGCCCGAGCGGTGCTCCGGCGTGACCGGGTCGGCCGGCGGGCGCACGGTCGGCTCCGTGCCGAGCACCTCCTCGATGCGCTCGGCGCACACCTCGGCCCGCGGGATCATCATGAACATGAACATCGCCATCATCACCGACATGAGGATCTGCATCAGGTAGGAGATCACCGCCGTCAGCGCGCCCACCTCCATGGCCCCGTCGGCGATGCGCTGGCCGCCGAACCACACCACGGCCACGCTGGACAGGTTCACCACCAGCATGACCACGGGGAACATCAGCGCCATCAGCCGCCCGACCTGCAACGACACCTCGGTCAGCCGGTCGTTGTCCGCGCCGAACCGCTCGCGCTCGTACCGGTCGCGGACGAAGGCCCTGATCACCCGGATGCCGGTGATCTGCTCGCGCAGCACCTGGTTGATCCGGTCGATGCGCTCCTGCAACGTGCGGAACAGCGGACGCATCCGCACAACGATCACGGTCACCACCGCGATCATCACCGGCAGCGCCACCAGCAGCAGCGACGACAGCGCCGCGTCCTGGCGCAACGCCAGCACGATGCCGCCGACGCACATGATCGGCGCGGCCACCATCATCGTGAACGACATCAGCACCAGCAACTGCACCTGCTGCACGTCGTTGGTGGTCCGGGTGATCAGCGACGGCGCGCCGAACCGGCCGACCTCCTGCGCGGAGAAGCCCTGCACCCGATGGAAGATCGCGGCCCGCAGATCCCGCCCCAGGGCCATCGAGGTACGGGCCCCGTAGTAGACGGCCACGGTCGCGCACGCGATCTGGATGAGCGTCACACCGAGCATCACCAGGCCGATGCGCATGATGTAACCGGTGTCGCCCTTGACGACGCCGTCATCGATGATGTCGGCGTTCAGCGTGGGAAGGTAGAGCGTCGCCAGCGTCTGCACGAACTGGAAGAGCACGATGATCGTGATCTCTTTCCGGTACGGCCCGAGCTGGACCCGCAGAAGACGAAGCAGCATCAACGCGTGCTTTCTGTGTCGGAGGGAAGAAGAGGGCTTCGGACGAGCAGGCCGTCGAGCAGGACCGAGACGGTCTCCTCGTCGTCCATGTCCGAGAAGGTGTCGCCCCCGTCGAAACCGGGGAACACCGACACCGCTACCAGCATGAGCAGCAACTGCGCCGCGGCGTCGGGCGAACGCCGCAACCGCGCGCGATCGGGCTCCATCAGGCCGGCCACCGCGCTCTGGATCCGCCGCCGGCCGGCCAGCATGTGGTCGCGGAAGACGGCGTCGTCAGCCAGGAGATCTCTCGGGACGGCGATCAGGTTGGCGTTGGCCCGCATCCCCGATCTGAGCAACCCGACCGCCGCGCGCAGCCGCGCCCGCAGATCGGCCCGCGCGGCCAGCGCCGCCAGCGCGTCCACGGACGGCCGGGGGTCGAACGCGTGCATGAGCGCCGCGCGCAGCAACGAGACCTTGTCGGGGAAGACACCGAAGATCGTGCCCTCGGCCACGCCCGCCGCCTCGGCGATCTGCCGGGTGCTCACCGCGGTGCCGTACTCACGCAGCAGGGGAAGCGTGGCGGAGATGAGGGCTGCCCGGCGTTCTTCGGGCGCCATCGCCGGCACTCTGCGCCTTTTGTTCACGCCCGAGATCGTAATGAGCGAGTACTCACTCATTCAAGTGGTTTTATACCGGCACCGCCTCCGGCGAGGCGACCTGCGAAAACGCGCACAGTAGTCACATGCGATCCGAACTCGACACCGGGCAGCCACCGATCGCGCCGCGCCA
>NZ_SSXE01000244.1 GCF_021699195.1 Nonomuraea sp. MG754425
CTCCCTCACCACCCCGCACGACCAGGCCCCGGGCCCGCACGGCGACCGCACGGACCCGCAGCGCACGCTTTCGCACCTACCGCACGACCCAGTCCCAGGGCCGCACGGCGAGTTCGCGGTGCCGCCGGAGCGGCACGTCACGGGTTCGCACCCGCCGCATGACCCGGCCTCGGGTTCGCCGGACCAGCAGCTCACGGCGTTCCCTGTGCGGGGTCCGTCGGCGGATGAGGAGCCGGGGCGTGCCGGTGGGGCCGCGCCGTACCTGATCGCGGAGCCGTCCGTGGCCGAACTGGCCGCGTTGGAGCGGCGGCGGCAGGACGAGATCGCCCGCCTGTCGGAGCTGCTCACCGAGGAGGCCCGCCTGTCGGTGGTCCGGCGCGACCTGCTCCGCGTCGAGCAGGAGCTGGCCGAACTGGTCCGCGCCGACGAGGGCGTGGCCGCGCGGCTGGCCGTGCTCCCCGGGCTCATCGAGCGGGCCGAGGCCGGTCTCGCCGAGGCCCGGGTGGACGCCGCCAGGATCCCCGCCGTCAGGGCCGTGCGCGACGCCGCCGCCCACCTGATCGACATCGACGGCGAGCTGACCAGGCTGGCGGCCGAACTCGACACGCTGGCGCAGCGGGAGGCCGAGGTGGCCGCCGCCGAGGCCGAGATCCCCGAACGTCTCGCGGACGCCGGTGCCGCCCTAGCCGACGTACGCGCGCAGGCGGCGGCCGTCCCCGCCGCGACCGCGAGTCTCGACGCCGCCAGGGCTGCGCTGGAGGCCGCCCACCGGCGCGACGCCCTGGCCATGGAGCTGGAGGCGGCCGTGGCCGCGCACCAAGTGCTCGTCGACCAGGCGCAGGCCGTCCGGGAACGCTGGCTCGACCTGCGGCAGGCCCGCATCGACGGCATGGCGGCGGAGCTGGCCCGCGACCTGTCCGACGGCCTGCCGTGCGCGGTCTGCGGCTCCGAGCACCATCCGCATCCGGCCGCCCCGGCCGCGAGCGCGCCGTCGGCCGACGACGAGCAGGAGGCCGAGCACGCCCACGAAGCCGCCCTGGCCGAGCGGGAGGCGGCCGAGCGCGTGCTCGCGTCGCTGGAGTCCCGGCACGCGGACGCGGTCGAGGCCACCGGCGGCCTGGACGTGACGGCAACCGCGGAGCGGATGGAGCTGGCCGAGCAGGAGGTGTCCCGACTCCAGTCGGTGGCCGATCGCGAGCCCGCCCTGGCCGCCGCGCTCGACCGCGTCGAGATCGAGCGCGAACGTGTCCGCGACCGGGCCAGGGAGATCGCCGAGACGCTCGCCGCCCACCGCGCCCACCGTCGCCACCTGGAGTCCGAACGCACCCGCGTCCGCGACCGGCTCACCCGCTCCGCCGGCCCGGCGGACGGTCACGACGACCTCGGCGGCGGCACCGACAGCCGCCACCCGGACCACCACCAGGGCCGCGTGCCCGACGGCGGTCCGGATCCCGCTTCGGTCCACGTTCAGGATGACGTGCGGGGCAGCCGTCCGGATGAACCTCACAAGCCCGCGCATGGCGGTGCCGAGGTGGACGGCGAGCGGGAGCTGGCCGCCGCCGAGCGGGAGCTGCGGCGGCTGGAGGCGTCGGCGGGCCGGGAACGGGCGCTGGCCGAGGAGGCGGGCGGGCTCGGCCGGGAGCGGCAGGAACTGGACGAGCGTGGTCGCCGGGTGACCGCGCGGCTGGCGGCCTGCCGAACCCGGCACGAGGAACTGAGCGGGGACGCCGGGAGGCTGGGCACGCGGCTGGACGCGGCGCGCGGCGGCGACGCCACCCTGACGGCCCGCCTGTCCAGGCTGCACGACGAGGCGGAGCTGCTGCGCGAGGCGCTGGAGGCGACGCAGGCGGCGGTCTCGGCCCGCGACGAGCTGGCCAGGGCCGGGCAGGCGGCCGGCGAGGCGGCGGCGGAGGCCGGCTTCGCGGACGTGCGCGAGGCCGAGGCCGCCTGCCGCGGCGTCGCGGAGCGGGAGCGCAAGGCCGAACTGCTGCGCAGGCTCGACGACGAGCATGCCGCCGTGAGCGGCGTGCTGGCCGATCCCGAGCTGGTGGCCGCCGCGGCCGAGCCCGCGCCGGACCTGGCGGCGGCCGAGACCGAGCGCGACACCCTGGAGCGGTCGCACACGAGGCTGGCCAGCGCGCGTGACCGGGCCGAGGCGCGGGCCCGGCGGCTGGCGGAACTGCACGGCGAGCTGTCCGGCCGCATCGAACGCTGGCGTCCGGCGGCCGAGCGGCACCGGCTGGCCGAGCGGATGGCGTCGCTGGCCAGCGGCACCTCCGGCGACAACCAGTGGAGCATGAGCCTGTCGTCGTTCGTGCTGGGCGAGCGGCTGCGGCAGGTGGTGGCGGCGGCGAACGAACGCCTCGACCACATGTCGGGCGGCCGTTACCTGCTGCGCCACGACCTGGCGAAGACGGCGGGCTCGCGCGGCCGGGCGGGCGGCGGGCTCGGGCTGCGGGTGGCCGACGGGTGGACCGGTGTCGAGCGGGACCCGGCCACGCTGTCCGGCGGCGAGAGCTTCATCACCTCGCTGGCCCTGGCGCTGGGGCTGGCCGACGTCGTGGCGGCCGAGGCGGGCGGCGCGGAGCTGGGCACGCTGTTCGTCGACGAAGGCTTCGGCACTCTCGACGAGGACACCCTCGACGGTGTCCTGGACATCCTCGACGGGCTGCGCGACGGCGGCCGGGCCGTGGGCATCGTCAGCCACGTGGCCGAGCTGCGCTCCAGGATCACGGCCCAGCTCAAGGTGACCAAGACCCGTTCGGGCAGCACGATCGAGGCCGTGGGAACAGGGTGACCCGGCGCGGCGTCACCGCGCCGGGACCCACCGCCCGGCACTCAGGTAGCACGACCTGAGCCTGTGGCGGGTCACGGCCAGCGCACCTCCGGGGTGCGTTCCACGAACCGCGCGTATCGCTCGAACGCCCGCTCGGCCTCGGCCCGGTCGCTCCCGTGCAGCGGTACGAGCGGCTGGACGGTGATCCGCGCCCGGCTCGTCGTGAGGGTGCGTTTCCAGGTGGCCACGACCCGGCCGGCGCGTACCACGGTGGCCTGGAAGATCCCGTTGTTACCGGGGATGATGGCCGCCTTGTGCTCGTCGGCGACCATGAGCGAGCGGTCTTTGTAGCCCAGCAGGTATTCGTCGAACCCGGGCAGCACGAGCACCTCGTCGTCGCCGGCCGGGGGCGGGGCGGCGTCGAGGAGCGCGGCGTCGGCGTACGCCTCCACCCCGCTGACGGTCACCCGGGCCAGCGCGTCGCCGGCCACGGCGATGCCGCGTTTGGCGTCGGCCGCGGTCAGGCCGGTCCAGCCCGCGAAGTCGTGCCGGGTGGTCGGCCCGCGACCGCGGAAGTAACGCAGGGCGACGGTGCCCAGCGCCTCGTCGCGCTCCGGCCGGTGCGGGTCGGGAACCCACTCGTCGAGCAGCACGAAGCTCTGCTCGTTGCCGAGGTTGGGGGCGATGCACAGCAGGCCGCGCTGGCTGGCGTACCACAGCAGGTGGTAGCCGCGCTGGCCGCTGGTGTCGATGCCCTTGTCGGACAGCACGGCCAGGCACTCCGAGCGGCTCAGCCGCCCGCCGCCGGCCAGGGCCGCGCCCAGCACGTCCATGGCCTGGACGGCGGTCTCCTCCGAGAGGCCGAGTTGCTCGCGCCGGCGCGCCGCGCCGTTCAGCACCCGGACGCCCATCAGCTCGACCATCCAGCGTGCGTCGCGGGACGGGACGAAATGGATGGTGCCCCGCATCGGCCATGTGCGCAGCGCCTCGCGCCGCTCCAGCGCGACGGTGACGTCGGCTGCGGTGACTCCCGGCAGCCGCGCGCCGAACGACCACAGGCCGCTGGCCAGGTCCTGCGCCTGCATCGCGCCGAGCCGGGTCACCACCTCGGCCACGCTCGTCGCCCGGCCCGCGCCTCCCGGCGACGGGCGCAGCAGCAGGCTGGACATCCGCAGGTCGAGCACCTGCCGGGGGGTGAGTTCCACCGAGTATCGCCTCCTCGCGGGTCACCTTAGCCGTCGCCACCGACATTCCCGCCGGTGCGATCGCCTGCCGGCCGCCTCGGACGTCCTGACGAACGGCTCACGAGGCGACGTCCCGAAGCCCGATCGTCAGCGCGGGACGCGGCCGAGGTAGCGGAGCAGGTCGTCGGCGACCGGGGTGGCGGACGGGCCGGCGGCGGCCTCGACCACGGGGGCGTAGACGCCCCACTGGCGCAGCGGTTCGACGATTTCCCGCGCGGCGGCGAGAAGGTGGCCCGCGAGCTCGTCGTCGAGCGGGGACGGCCGGCCCGTGGCGACGGCGATGTCCCACGCGTGCACGGCGGCGTCGAGCGCGCACATCACCGCGGCGACCGGAGTGGGCAGGTCGCCGTGCGGCAGCGGCGTCGGAACGGTCGCGTCGTCGTCGGACACCGTCGCCCACGCCGCGCGGGCCTGCTCGACGGCGTCCTTCACCGGTTCCGCCGCGCCGCCTTCGACGGCGCCGGAGGGGGAGAAGGGGTCGTAGGCCGGGCCGTTCCCGACGCCGAGCAGCATCGCCCAGGCGAGCTGGTCGCCCGCGGCGTGCTGGATCACCTGGGTGACCGTCCAGTCCGAGCACGGGGTGGCGTCGTCCGCCTGGCTGTCGCGCACGACCGCGACGCTGTTCTCCAGCGCCCGGTACGAGGCGGCCAGCACCTCACGCCAGACCGGCCGCAGGGAGGTGACGGTGGCAGTGTCGATGGCGTTCATGTTCGTGCCTTTCGGTCTCGTTCTTTGCCGGTGACCTCAGCTTATGAACCCATTAGGCTACTTTTATGCCTAATAGTCGGTGGAGGTGAGAAATCGATGGCTTCGACGACAGACCGGGTGCTGCGCCTGCTGTCCCTGCTGCAGGACCGGTCCTTCACCGGCCGCGAACTGGCCGAGCGCCTCGGCGTCGCCGAACGCACGCTGCGGCAGGACATCCAGCGCCTGCGCGAACTCGGCTATCCGGTGCACGCGGAGCGCGGCGCGATCGGCGGATACCGGCTCGGCCAGGGCGCGAAGATGCCCCCGCTGCTGCTCGACGACGACGAGGCGGTGGCCGTGACCCTGGCCGTCGGCCTGGCCGAGGACGGCTCCACCGGGATCTCGGACATCGACGCCAGCCTCACCCGGGCACTCGCCAAGCTCCAGCAGATCCTGCCGAAACGCCTCCAGCACCAGGTGACCGCCCTGCGCTCGGCCACCGCGGTCGGGCCCGCCACGGTCGGCTCCCGCGAGCCGGACGCCCCGGTGCCCGCCGCCACCCTCACCGTCGTCGCGGGCGCGATCCGCGACGGCGCGACCCTGCTGGCGGCCCACGCCGGCACCGAGACCGAGGTGGAGCCCTACCGCCTCATCAGTTGGCGCCGCCGCTGGTTCCTGGTCGCCTACGACCTCGGCGCGCACACCTGGCGGGCGCTGCCCGTCGCCGACCTGGACGAGGTCCGGTCCGCGTCCCGCCGTTTCGCCGCCCGTTCGCTGCCCGAGGACGACCTCGTCGCGTTCGTCCTGCGCGAGGTCGCGCGGACCGGCTGGAAGGTGCACGCCCGCGTCACCGTCCTGGCCCCCGCCGAGACCGTGATCGCCCGGATCAACCCCGCCGTCGGCATCGTCGAAGCCGTCGACTCCCGCACCAGTGTGCTCGTCACCGGCGCCGACGCCCTGGAGACCATCGCCGTCTACCTCAGCATGCTGATGATGGACTTCCGCGTGGACGGCCCGCCCGAACTCGTCGCGCACATCCGCACCCTCGGCCGCCGCTACGCCGAGGCCCTCGACGGGTAGGTTGGCCGGCGTACCCGTCCGTTCGTCAGGAGCCGCTCATGCGCGTCGTCGTCACCGGAGCCCATGGCAAGGTCGGCAGGGCGGCCGTGCGCGCCCTTTCCGCGGCGGGTCACGAGGTGACCGCCACCGACCTGACCCGTCCGGTCTGGGAGCGGCCCGAGCCGGACGAACCGGCCTACCTCCAGGCGGACCTGACCGACGCGGGGCAGGCGTTCGCCGTGGTGCGGGGCGCGGACGCGGTCGTGCACGCGGCGGCCATCCCCGATCCCACCGCCAACCCGCCGCAGGTGGTGTTCCAGAACAACCTGATGGCCACGTTCAACGTGGTCGAGGCGGCGGTGCGGTTCGGGGTGCCGCGGCTGGTGAACATCTCCAGCGAGACCGTGCCGGGCTTCTTCTTCGCCGAGCGGCCGTTCCTGCCCGACTACGCGCCGGTGGACGAGGAGCACCCGATCCGGCCGCAGGACCCGTACGCGCTGGCCAAGCACTTCGGCGAGCAGCTCATGGACGCCGCGGTGCGCCGTTCCGACCTCCGCTGCGTCTCGCTGCGGCCGAGCTGGGTGCAGCACGAGGGCAACTACGAGCGCAACCTCGGCCCGCAGGTCCGCGACAGCTCGGTGATCGGGGCGGGGCTGTGGAGCTACATCGACGTGTACGACCTGGCGGACGCGATCGTGCTGGCCGCCGAGTCGGACCTGCCGGGGCACGAGGTGTTCTACATCGCCTCACCGGACAACGCGGGCGGGCACGACTTCGCCGCCGTGCTGCGCCGGTACTTCGATGACCGGATCGAGCTGCGCCACCTGGCCCGCCGCGACGCCTCGGGCATCTCGTGCGCCAAGGCCCACCGCCTGCTGGGCTGGACGCCGAAGCGGTCGTGGCGCGACTACCTCGACGAGAACGGCCGCGCCCGCACCGATCAGGAGTGACCTCCGGGCCGAGGCCGTGCCGCCCTGGCCGGGAGTGACGTCTGGGGCGAGGCCGTGCCCCGCCGACGTCTCCCCGGCCGGGAGACAGAACGGTCAGAGGGTGCTGATCAGGTCGGGCAGCGCGGCGTGGTGGTGGAAGAGCGTCGCGCCCAGCCCGTCCAGGCGGGAGGCGGGGGTGAGGCCGCCGGCGAAGGCCAGGCAGCGCATGCCGGCGCGCACCGCGGCGGTCACGCCGAACGGGCTGTCCTCCACCACCACGCAGCGCTCCGGCTCGGCCCCCATCGTGGTCGCGGCGTGCAGGAACAGGTCGGGCTCCGGCTTGCCCCTGGGCACGTCCTCGGCGCTGAACACCCGTCCGGTGAACCGCCCGGCCAGGCCGGTCAGCTCCAGGCTGCGGCGGATCGTCGCGTGCCGGCCGTTGGAGGCCACGCAGATCGGGACGGACAGCCGGTCGAGCGCCGCCTCGATGCCTTCGACCGCGCACAACTCGGCCTTGACGGCGGCGACGTAGTCGGCGTTGACCTGCTCGCGCCAGCCCGGCGGGGTCCGGCCGATCTGCTCGGCCCAGTACTCGTTCGTGCAGCCGACGAAGCGTTCCGCGTACTCGGCCTCGTCGATCTCCCAGCCGAGCCGCCGCAGCGCGGCGGTGCCCACCCGCACGGAGATCGGCTCGCTGTCCACGAGCACCCCGTCACAGTCGAAGATCACCAGATCGACAGCCAAACCGGTCCCTCTTTCTCAGGTGAAACGTAATATTGCGCAGGTGGTAGCGTCTGCGTATCGCCTAACAAGACGCAAGTCCGCATAGTGAGATGCCCATGACCACTTCCCCCCACCCCGCGGCACCCAGCAGGTCGCGGATCGCGGCGGCCAGCCTCATCGGCACCGCGATCGAATTTTATGATTTCTACATTTATGGCACTGCGGCGGCCCTCGTCCTGAACACCGCGTTCTTCCCCGAGATGGACTCGGTGGCCGGCACCCTGGCGGCGTTCTCGACGTTCGCGGTGGCGTTCATCTCGCGGCCCCTCGGCTCCGCCGTGTTCGGGCACTGGGGCGACCGCGTCGGCCGCAAGTCGATGCTGGTCGTCTCGCTGCTGGTGATGGGGCTCTCGACGGTCCTGATCGGCCTGCTGCCCGGCTACGCCGCCATCGGCGTGGCCGCCCCCGTGCTGCTGGTGCTGCTCCGCTTCACCCAGGGCATCGGCCTCGGCGGCGAGTGGGGCGGCGCGGCGCTGCTGGCCACCGAGCACGCGCCCCCGGGCAAGCGCGGCCTGTACGCGATGTTCCCGCAACTCGGCCCGTCGGCCGGGTTCATCGTGGCCAACGGGCTGTTCCTCGTCCTCGGCTCGGTGCTGAGCGACGGGCAGTTCGAGAGCTGGGGCTGGCGGCTGCCGTTCGTGGCCAGCCTGCTGCTGGTGGTCGTCGGCCTGTACGTGCGGCTGAAGATCTCCGAGACCCCCGTCTTCCGGGCGGCCATGGACCAGCGGCGGATCGCCAAGGTGCCGTTCGCCGGGCTGATGCGGCACCAGTGGCGGCGCGTGCTGCTCGGCGCCGGCGCGATGACCGTCACGTACACGCTCTTCTACACCGCCACCACCTACTGCCTGGCCTACGGCACCGACACCCTGGAGATCCCGCGCACCACGATGCTCGGGCTGACCATGATCGGGGTGCTGTTCATGGCGGCGGGCACGGTGATCTCCGCCCTGGTGTCCGACCGGCTGGGCCGCCGCCGCACGCTGATCAGCGGCACGCTCGTGGCGATCGTGTGGGGGCTGGTGATGTTCCCGCTGATGGAGACGCGCTCGATCGTGCTGGTCGGGCTGGCGCTGGCCGGGGCGCTCGCGCTGATGGGGCTGATCTTCGGGCCGATGGGGGCGTACCTGCCCGAACTGTTCCGGACGGAGTACCGCTACAGCGGCGCGTCCGTCGCCTACAGCCTCGGCGGCGTGCTCGGCGGAGCGGTGCCGCCGCTGGTGGCCACCAGCATGCAGGCCGGCGGGCTGGGCGTGACGGCGATCGGCGTCTACGTCTCGTCGATGGCCGTGCTGAGCCTGCTCTGCCTGCTCGCGCTGCCGGAGACCGGCGACCGGACCCTCTGACCGCCGTCGAGGACGCGTGCGCGGCCGGCTGGAGACTCTCGACGATCTTCCGGCGGGCGACCGTGCGGCTGGAGGGCGTCGAGCGCGCGGACGCGGGCTTCCGCCACGCGATGGCCCCCAGCCTGGCCGGGCCGAGCGGGCGGTCGTTCAGGAGCCGTCGTCTCAGTCGTAGCCGGGGAACATCAGCGACAACTCGCGCGGGTAGGCCGCGATCAGGCGCAGCTCGTCGTCCGTGAGCGGCCTGCCCGTCATCGCGTTGCAGAGCTGGACCAGCCGGAACGACAGCTCCTCGTCGGCCACGTCCGCCCCGAGGCCGTCCATGACGTGGCGGAAGCCGGCCTTGCCGCCGTACTCGCCGGTCAGCACCACCCGGCCCGGCCGCGCGTGCCAGTCCTCGGGGAACGGGCCCAGCGTCGCCTCGTCGTACAGCTCGTAGTTGCCGTGGTCCTTCAGCGCGCCGTCGGCGTGGATGCCCGACTCGTGCGCGAACGCGTTGCGCCCCACCCCGACCTGGTTGTACGGCAGCGGCTGGCCCAGCGCGTAACTCGCCCACAGGCCGAAGCGGCGGGCCCACTCCAGGTTCAGCGCGTCGCCGATCTCCGTGCCTTCGAGCCCGAACCCGTGGCGGAGGGCCAGGATCGTGGAGAGCAGGTCGGCGTTGCCCGAGCGCTCGCCGACGCCGTTGACGCACGTGTTGATCCACGCGTCCTGCCCGGCGTCGAGGTCGCCGAGCGCCCCCGACACCGAGTTCGCCACGGCCATGCCCAGGTCGTTGTGGCAGTGGGTCTCGACCGGCATCGCCGTGGCGGCGGCCAGCTTGGCGAACCGCTCGCGGATCCGGCCGGGCGTGTCGCCGCCGATGGTGTCGCAGTAGCGCACCCGGTCGGCTCCGGCCTGCTTGGCCGCCAGCGCGAACTCCAGCAGGAACCCGTCATCGGTGCGCGAGCCGTCCTCGGCGTTGACCCCCACGGTCAGCGCGCCCGCCTGCTTGGCCACGCGCACCGCCGCCGTCATCTCCCTGATGATCGCGTCCCTGTCCAGCCGCCCGCGGAACTTGTTCTGGATCATGTAGTCGGACGTCGAGATGGACAGGTTGTAGTGCTCCAGGCCGAGCGGCGCGGCTTTCTCCACGTCCTGCGGCACTCCTCGGCACCACCCGGACAACCTGAGGCTCCCGAACGCCCCCGCCCGCGCCAGCGCCACCTGCGCCCTGACGTACGGGACCTCGTGGAACAGGAACGGGAAGCCGATCTCGGACTGCGTCACCCCGAGTTTGGCCAGATAGAAGTTGACCATGGTCTTGCCGAACTTCGACAGGCCGGTGCGCGCGGTCTGCACGCCGTCCCTGTTGGTGACGTCGAGGAAGTGAACGTGTGGCATGTCTCCACGTTGACATGCGCGTTCAACGTGGATCAATATTGATTTTCGTCAACTATGAAGGGTGCTCGGCGTGGAGTGGATCGACGCGGCCACGGCGGCACAGCGGCTCGGGGTCAAACCCGCCACGTTGTACGCGTACGTGAGCCGGGGCGTGCTGCGCCGGCGGCACGGCGAGGACGGGCGGCGCAGCCTCTTCTCGGCCGAGGAGATCGAACGCCTCGCCCGCCGCGGCCGGCCGCGCAGCCAGCCGCCGGAGCTGGTCATCGAGTCGAGCGTCACGGCGCTCGGCGTGGACCGGCCGCACTACCGGGGCATCGACGCCCTGGGGCTGGCCGGGACGGTCCCGTTCGAGACGGTCGCCGAGTGGCTGTGGACCGGCGACCGGGACGTCTGGGCCGGCGAGCGGCGGACGTCCGCGGGGCCGTGGCGGTGCGAGCCCGACGACGGGCTGCGGGCCGCCGTCGCCGCGCAGCGCGGGCTGCCTCCCGACCTGCTGCCCCTCGACCGCCTCCAGGTGATCACCACGGTGCTCGGGGCGTCCGACACCCTCCGCTTCCAGCTCGACCCCGCCTCCGTCAGCGCCACCGGGCGGCGGCTGATCGCGGGCCTGGTGGACGCGCTGCCCCCGCTCGGCGATCCCCAGGGCGACTCGGTGGCCGAGCGCCTGTGGTCCCGCCTGTGCCCGAGCCCCGCCACGCCCGCCCTGCTCACCGCCATGCAGGCCGCGCTCGTGCTGCTCGCGGACCACGAACTGGCCGCCTCCACACTGGCCGCCAGGGTGGCCGCCTCCGCCAGGGCCGACCCGTACGCCGTCGTCCTGACCGGGCTCGGTGTGCTCGGCGGGCCGTTGCACGGCGGCGCGTCGTACGGTGCGGAACGCCTGCTCGCCGAGATCGCCGAGCCCGGCCAGGCGGCCCGCGTCATCGCCGGCCGCCTGCGCCGCGGCGAGCGGGTGCCCGGCTTCGGGCACAGCGTCTACAAGAACGGCGACGGCCGCGGCGGCGTCCTGCTCGACCTGGTCAGGCGGGCCGCGCCGGGGCACGGGCGGATCGCCGTGGGGGAGGCCGTGCTGGCGGAGATGCGGCGACGCCGCCTGCCCGACCGCAACATCGACTTCGCCCTCGCCATCCTCGCCGCCGTCGGCGGCATGGTGCCGGGCGCGGGCGAGGCCATCTTCGCGGTGGCCAGGGCGGCGGGGTGGCTGGCGCACGCGATGGAGGAGTACGAACGCGACTCCCTCCTCCGCCTCCGCGCCTCCTACACCGGCCCCCCGATCACCTGAGATACCCGCCTCGACCACGGGAGGCCCCCGGCCCTTTCGCCAGGGCCCTCGATCACCTGAGAAACCCGCCTCGACCACGCGAGGCCCCCGGCCCCTTCGCCAGGGCCCTCGATCTCGTGAGGAAGCCCGGCCCCGGCCGGCCGCTCAGGCGGGCCGGGCCCTGATCACGTGATGGGAGTCCGGCCCGGTCGGTCGCTTCGGCGGGCGCGGGTCCGATCAGCGGCCGGTCGTTCAGGCGGGGGCGGGGGTGCCGCGGTCCACGTACGCGGCCAGGGCCCGTACCCGCTCGGCGTGCTGGTCGTGCCCGACGATCACCGGCGGCTCGTTGTACGGCATCGCGTCCGACGAGCGCCGCAGCTTGATGTACTGCCCGCAGGCGTCGATCGCGTACGGCTCCATGTCGTCCTGCAACGCCCCGATCACCGTGATCCCGTACGTCTCCCCGATCCGCCGGAACAGCGCCACCGCCTCCCGGCGATGCTCCTTGCCCAGGTTGCGCCCCAGCTCGTCGAGCACCAGGCACAGGTGCCCGCCGCCGGAGGAGGCGATGGCCGCCGCGCACACGAGCTTGACGGCCTTCTCGTCCATGAGCGCCGTGTTGGCCCGCCGGTTGTACGGCACGAACCCCTGCCCCTCGCCGCGCCGCCACTTCGGTGTCACCCGCCACTGCCAGCGCTGCTCCGGGTCGGCGGGCGCGGGCGGCAGCGGGAACTCCAGGGTCGCGCCGTAGCCGCCGTAGGAGGTGTCGAGCTTGTCGAACTCCTCGGCCACCCGGGTCAGCCGGGCCTTGATCGCGGCCGTCAGCGCCGCCCGGTGCACGGCCGTGGACCGGGCCGCCTCCTCCGCGCCCCTGGCCGCCGCCGACAGGTCGCGCTGCCGGGAGACGACCTGCGCCTCGATCTGCCGCCGCTGGTGCCGTTCGTACTCCTCCTGCCCCCGCAGGTACGACGCCAGCGCCCCGCACACCGCCGGGAACGTCGCCTGCTCGCGCGCCGTGCTGCCCTCCCGCTCACTCAGCAGGAACCGCAGCTCCTCGGGGATCTCCGCCTCGTCCTCGGACCGAAACGTGTCGCGCAGCGCCTGGTCGAGGTGGCGTTCGGCGACCCGCCACCACTCGTCGGCGGCCCGGGGCCGCTCCTCCTCGGGCAGCGCCAGCAGCCAGGCGCGGGCGGTCTCGGTGGTGCCGCCCCAGTCGGCGGCCAGCGCGCCGAGCTTGAGCGCGTCGCGCTCTGTGGTGACCCGCGACTCCTGGTCGCGCGCCTGCGCCCGCTCGGACTCGTGCCGCTGCCTGCGGCCCTCCAGCCGTTCGATCTCCATGTCCCTGGTGCGTGCGCGGAAGTCGAGCGCGCCCGCCTGACGTTCGGCCTCGGCGACCTTCGGGGTCAGCTCCTCGACGGCCGCGTTCAGCTCGCCCAGCCTGGCCCGCCGTTCGGCGAGCCTGGCCTCCACCTCGGCCAGCCGCACCCCGGCCCTGGCGCCCTCCAGCCGCCGCTGCGCCTGCGCGACGGCCTCCTCCTCGTCGCGGACGGCCTGCGCCGCGCTCTCCTGCACGTCTTTCGCCCGGTTGAGCCGCTGCTCGGCGGCCTTGATGCGGGCCTCCCGCCCGGTCGCCACCCCGTCGAACGCCCCGACGACGCTCACCCCGGCCGCGCTGACCAGCACGGAGCCCGGCAGCTCGGCCAGGGCGGCGGGCAGGAGCTGGGTGCGGCGCTCAAGGCGCGCTTCGGCAAGGGGGCCGGTGGGGCGCGCGCGGGCGGGCTCGCGC
>NZ_SSXE01000245.1 GCF_021699195.1 Nonomuraea sp. MG754425
CACATCGACACCGCGGGCACCTACGGGTTCGGTGACCTCCATGCGCACGAGCTGATCCGGCAGGCGTTGTCGCCGTATCCGAAAGACCTGATGATCGCCACCAAAGTCAGCTCCCCTGGCGAGGCCGCCGCCGCTCAACTGAGCGGTCTGGTCGAACAGGACCTGCGCCGCCTCGGCCGGGACCATCTCGACCTGGTCCACCTGCGCGTGGGCGACGCCGGCGGCGAATCACTCGGCGAAGGCTTCACGGTCCTCGCGGACCTGCGCCGCGAGGGGCTGATCCGACATCTCGGCGTCAGCCACGTCGACGAGGCACGGTCTATCGCCCCGGTCGCCGCGGTGCAGAGCCGCTTCCGCATCCACGACCGGAAGAACGCCGAGGCGCTCGCGCGGTGTGAACGGGACGGCATCGCCTGCGTGCCGTACTTTCCGCTCGCGGCGGCAGAGCACGCCTCGACACGGCTCGCCGTCGTCACCGTCCAACTGCAGCAGAACATCGGCGGACGATGGATAGCTGCCGGAACCCGGGGCAGGCACACCTTGGCTTCCGGCACGGGCGGCCGGGGCAAGCGTGCAACAGGACGAGCAGCATGTATCAGCAGCACTACCACGGGATGGCGCAGCGTGATCGAGGTGGACCTCGTCGGCGCGATGGACACCCCGGACACGCTCACCACGGTGGCCCGCAACATCCCATGCAGGCGATAGCAGGAGAGAGACACGATGAGCAGCACTCTTTACGCCGGACTCTACGGCGAACTCGTGCCTCATCCATGGCGGGATCCGGACACGTGCTCCGCCGACGCCTACAACCTGTTCTACGCCCGCTCGACGGCGATGGGCTGGCTCGCCCAGGCGGTCGAGGGCGCCCCGGGCGTGTGGGGCATGAACGACGCCTCCGAACACGCTGGTGCGCAAGGGCATCCTGCCCAGGTCGCCTGGTTTCAGGTCATGCTGGTCGACCCGATCCCGGCCACGGGAACGCTGCCGGTGCAGGCGTTCCTGGCGTGCGCCGGTGACGTCGCCTCGCGCATCGGCACCCTGCGCCTGGAGGGAGTCCGGCTCCTGTTGCCTGTGGAGCATCTGGCCGGACGACCAGCCGCAGCACGGATGAACCCGGCCTTCGGCCTGCTGGATGCAGCCGGCTGGTTCGCCGACTGCCCCACCCAGGCCAGGACGCCGGTACGGGTGACGGTGGACGGGGGGCAGAATCCGGAATTCCGGCAGGCGGCACCCGAGATCGTCGCGTGGCTGCGGGAGTTCAAGCAGGACGTCCTCGGCTCCTTCTCGCTGACCGGCGACGCCCCCATCTCCCTGCATCCCCCCATCACCGATGAACTGTGGTGCGGGCCCTCGCGCTACAACGCCACGTTCACCGGCACGGTCGCCGAATGGTCACTGGACGCGCTGGGCTGGCTGGCGACCTTCCTCACCGAAGCCGCCGCCCAGCACGGGATCACTTCCCCGCTGATGCTCTCGGCGATGCGCGCCGAAGGACCGGCTTCAGGCGGCTGAGCCGACGACGTCCGGCATCGCGAGCGGGAGGTGCCCGAGATGTCTCCCGGCTCGTCGGTGGTCTTCGTTGATCTGCGCCTGGTCGCGGGCGCGTCGCCGAGCTGGACACCCTGCCGGCGCATCCACGATGCCCGTCCGCCGTAGGCGTCCCCGCCGCTCACCGGTCTGTTCGGTCACGGCCGGTCCCCGGTTCGCTGCCGTGCTCATCCTTCACCTCGCACCCCCGCCGCCTGGCCCGGCCTGCCTCGGACCGGGTGTCAGGACGAGGTCGGCGGCGATGGCGAGGGGGATGCGTTCCTGCTCGATCCTGCGTGCCCGGGGCCATCGCGGGTCGGTGAGCCGTTCGTACAGTGCGCCCTCTGCCGGGGTGAAGTGCGGGAGGGTTTTGCGGGTGGGAACGGCGAGGGGTTCGCCGCGGGCGTTGGTGGTGGCTCCGAACCGCTCGTAGGCGTCGAAGGACTGGAGATCCATGAGGATGGTGTCCAGGGTGAGGCCGCAGGCACGGTAGGCGTTGACGATAGATCTCTGGTGGGGGTCATTTACCAGCCGATATCTCTACGGGAGAGGTGCCTGATGGCCCCGCCGGCGATGACGGCGGAGCAGCGTGCGAAGGCGGCCGAGGCGTGTACGGCGCGTCGTGCGCTGTTGGCGGAGGTGGCCTCCGGCGTGGTGAGTGTGGCGGAGGTGTTCGAGCGAGGCGGGCACGATCGAGAACAGGCTGGCCAAGTCGGACCTGCAGGTGGGCGTGCAGAACCTGGGGGCGCGGTGTCACCAGCGGCGAACTTCCTGTCCCGACGGAGCACTGGCGCAGGTGCGCCCCTCATGCTGTAGGCCCAGCGCGCGAACGTGCGCTGCGGAAGATCTCCTCACCCGGGGGAACTGCTGGTTCTTGTTGCCGCCCGATCCCGGATCTGCGGCAGCAGTTCAACGCGGTGATCTGGCGGTGTCGTACCGGCAGCCCGTGGCGGAGACCTGCCCGCCGCCGAGTACGGGCCCTGGTCCACGGTCTACGACTCAGCCACCCCCGCCGCCACCGGGCGTGCCCCCGGTGACGGCCTGCACCTCCCGCCCGCCCAGCGCCTGCAGCGTCTCGCCATCGGCGTTGCTGAGGATGACAGACAGCAGCACCACGCCGGAGAACTTGCCCGCGGCGGCCAACAGCGCCACGTACTTGTCGTAGACCCGCCGGGCAGCGTGTCCGGCGGGATGTCGGGGTCCGCGTCACCGCCGCCGGCTCCCGCCGTGACCGCAGCGCCCAGCAGCGGCACGGTCGCGGCGGCGCCGGCCGCCACGGCTGCGCCCCGCGACAGCGAACGCCGGGCCCATACTCCTGCGCTCGACCGGTGTCAGAGGCCGATCGGGTGCCAGACCGTCTTCGTCTCCAGGAACGGCCTGACCCGGGACAGGCCCGGATCGGGATCGCTCCAGTCGTCGTGGCCGGGGCGCAGAACCCGCTTGAGCGTGGTCGCCGCCAGCTCCTCCAGCCCGGTCGCGAGATCGCCCGCGCCGGTCAGGTCCAAGGCGTTGACGTCGGCGTGCCCGGCCAGCGGCGCCGCCAGCTCGGCCACCCGGCCGGTCAGGACGTTCGCCACGCCTGCGGGCAGGTCGGAGGTGGCCAGCGCCTCGGCCAGCGTGACGGCCGGCAGCGGGGCCCGTTCGCTCGCCACCAGCACCGCCGTGTTGCCCGACGTGATCACCGGCGCGAGCACCGAGACCAGCCCGAGCAGCGAGGAGCCGCCGGGCGCGAGCACGCCCACGACGCCGGTCGGCTCGGGCTCGGACACGTTGAAGTACGGGCCCGACACCGGGTTCGCGCCACCGAGCACCTGGCCGAGCTTGTCGGCCCAGCCGGCGTAGTAGACCCAGCGGTCGATCGCGGACGAGACCAGCGTGTGCGCCTTCGCCTTGCCCACGCCCTCGGCCACCTCGGCGGCGAACTGCTCCCGCCGTCCCTCCATCATCTCGGCGACCCGGTAGAGGATCTGCCCCCGGTTGTACGCCGTGCGCCCCGACCAGCCGGGGAACGCCTTGCGCGCCGCCGCCACGGCGTCGCGCACGTCCTTGCGGGAGGCCAGTGCGGCGTTGCCGAGGTGGACTCCGGAGGCGGACGTCACGGGATAGGACCTGCCTGATTCCGAGCGCGGGAACGCGCCACCGACATAGAGCTTGTACGTCCTGCGCACCGCGATGCGCGGAGGGATGTCAGCCAAGGTACGCCTCCAGCCCGTGCCGGCCGCCCTCGCGGCCGTAACCGGACTCCTTGTAGCCGCCGAAAGGACTGGCGGGATCGAACACGTTGAAGGTGTTGGACCACACGACGCCGGCACGCAACCGGCTCGCGGTCCACAACATCAGGGAGCCCTTCTCGGTCCACACCCCGGCGGAGAGCCCGTACGGCGTGTTGTTCGCCTTGGCGACGGCCTCGTCCGGCGTGCGGAAGGTGAGCACCGACAGCACCGGCCCGAAGATCTCCTCGCGGGCGATCCGGTGCGCCTGGGTGACCCCGGTGAACACGGTCGGCGGGAACCAGTACCCGCGCTCGGGCAGCGGGCACGCCGGCGACCACCCCGTGGCCCCCTCCGACTCCCCGGCGAGCGTCAGCTCCCGGATCCGGGCGAGCTGCGCGGCGGAGTTGATCGCCCCGATGTCGGTGTTCTTGTCCAGCGGGTCGCCGAGCCGCAGCAGCGAGATCCGGGCGCGCAGCCGCTCCAGCAGTTCCTCCGCGATCGACTCCTGCACCAGCAGCCGCGAGCCCGCGCAGCACACGTGCCCCTGGTTGAAGAAGATCCCGGTCACGATGCCCTCGACGGCCTGGTCGATGGCCGCGTCGTCGTAGACGATGTTGGCGCCCTTGCCGCCCAGCTCCAGGGTGAGCCGCTTGTCCGTGCCCGCCACGGCGCGGGCGATCTGGCGCCCCACCTCGGTCGAGCCGGTGAAGGCGATCTTGTCGGCCTCGGGGTGCGCGACCACGGCGCGGCCGGTGTCGCCGGCTCCGGTCACGATGTTCACCACGCCGGGCGGCAGCCCCGCCTCCTGGCAGATCTCGGCGAAGGCCAGCGCCGTCAGCGGCGTGGTCTCGGCCGGCTTGAGCACGACCGTGTTCCCCGTCGCCAGCGCGGGAGCGACCTTCCAGGCCAGCATGAGCAGCGGGAAGTTCCACGGGATGACCTGCGCGGCCACGCCCAGCGGACGCGTGCCGGCGGTGCCCGCGTGCGCGAGCTTGTCCGCCCAGCCGGCGTAGTAGAAGAAGTGGGCCGCGACCAGGGGCAGGTCGACGTCCCGGGTCTCCTTGATCGGTTTGCCGTTGTCGAGCGACTCCAGCACGGCCAGTTCGCGGGCGCGCTCCTGGATGATGCGCGCGATGCGGAACAGGTACTTGCCGCGCTCGGCGCCCGGCAGGGCCGACCACACCCGCTCGTACGCCCTGCGCGCTGCCGCGAAGGCCCGTTCCACGTCGGCGTCGCCGGCGGCGGCCACCTCCGCCAGCGGCTCCTCGTCGGCCGGGTTGACCGTGACGATGCGCTCGTCGCTCTTGGCCTCGACGAACTCCCCGTCGATGAACAGGTCGTACGACGGCCGGATGGACACGATGGCTCGTGACTCCGGCGCGGGCGCGTACTCGAAGATCTCCACGCCTCTCCCTAGTCGATGGTGTAGTAGTCGGGACCGGAGTAGTGCCCGGTGGTGAGCTTGGTGCGCTGCATGAGCAGGTCGTTCAGCAGCGTCGAGGCGCCCAGCCGGAACCATGCCGGGTCCAGCCAGTCGTCCCCGGCGATCTCCTTGACCAGCACGAGGTAGCGGATGGCGTCCTTGGTGGTGCGGATGCCGCCGGCCGGCTTGACGCCGACCTGCCGGCCGGTCGCGGCCCGGTAGTCCCTGACGGCCTCCAGCATGACCAGCGTGACCGGCAGGGTGGCGGCGGGCGCGACCTTGCCCGTCGAGGTCTTGATGAAGTCGGCGCCGGCCCGCAGCGCGAGCCAGGACGCCCGGCGCACGTTGTCGTAGGTGACCAGCTCGCCGGTCTCCAGGATGACCTTCAGGTGCGCGTCTCCGCAGCTCTCCTTGACGGCGACGATCTCGTCGAAGACCTTGCGGTAGTCGCCCGCCAGGAACGCCCCCCGGTCGATCACCATGTCGATCTCCGTGGCCCCCGCGGCCACCGCCGCCCGCGTGTCGGACAGCTTGACCTCCAGCGAGGTACGCCCGGCGGGGAAGCCGGTGGCGACCGAGGCGAGTCCGACGCCGGTGCCCGCCAGCGCCCGCGCGGCCGTGGCGACCATGTCGGGGTACACGCAGAGCGCGGCCACCGACGGCGCCGTGGGGTCGGCCGGGTCGGGCCGTACGGCCTTGGCCGCCAGCGCGCGTACCTTGCCGGGCGTGTCCGCCCCCTCCAGGGTGGTCAGGTCGACCATCCGGATGGCCAGGTCGATCGCCGACCGCTTGGCCCTGGTCTTGACCGACCGGGTGGCCAGGTCGGCGGCCCGGCGGCGGACGCCGACCTCGTCCACGCCGGGCAGTCCGTGCAGGTAGGCCCGCAACGAGCCGGGAAGGGTGTCAGGCACGAGCGCCACGCCTCTCGATGAGCAGGTTGAGGACGAGGGCGACCAGCAGGATGAGGCCGGTCACCACCATCTGGAAGAAGGAGCCGAGCCCGAGCAGGTTGCACAGGTTCCGCAGCACCGACAGCAGCAGCACCGCGATGAACGTGCCGAACACGCCGCCCCGGCCGCCGAACAGGTTGGTGCCGCCGAGCACCACGGCCGCGATCGCGTCCAGCTCCAGCCCGCTGAACGCGGTGGGCTGGCCCACGGTCAGGCGGGAGGTGAGCAGCACCCCGGCCAGCGCCGCCAGCGCGCCCGACACGGCGAACACGGTCGTGATCACGCCACGTACGGGCAGCCCGGACAGGCGCGCGGCCTCCTTGTTGCTGCCGACCGCGTAGACGTACTCGCCGAACGTGGTGCCGCGCAGCACCACGGCGGCCAGGATGGTGATCGCCACGAAGATGATCCCGACGATCGGCACGTAACCGATGAACCCGCCGCCGAGGAGCTGGAACACCTCCGACCCGCCGCTGTCGGCCGGCTTGCCGTCGGTCAGCAGGTACGTGAGCCCGCGGATGGCCGTGAGCCCCGCCAATGTCGTCATGAACGCCGGCAACGCCAGATACGCCGACAGGCCGCCCATGAACGCGCCGAACGCCGCCCCGGCCGCGATGCTGAGCACGATGGCCCACAGGACCGGCACTCCCCCGGCCATGAGCAGCGCGACCGTCATCCCGCCGAAGGCGGCCACGCTGCCCACGGACAGGTCGATGCCCGCCGTCAGCACCACCATGGTCATGCCGATGGCGACGATCCCGGTCAGCGACGACTGCTGCAGCAGGTTGGCGATGTTGCGGCCGGTGAGGAACTGCGGGGCCAGCAGCGAGGCGACCACGCACAGCCCGAGGAAGACCAGCAGCAGGTTGGACTTGACGATGAGGTCGGCGCCGCGGCGCGAGCGGGCGGCGCCTTCTTGGCCGGTGGAGGCCATTCCGACGGATGCGGTCATGGTGTGGCTCCTGTGATGACGGTGTGCGCGATCACGCTTTCCGGGCTGACCCGGGGGTCGAAGCGCGCGACGTTGCGGCCCTCGTACAGGACCTGGATCCGGTCGGCGTTGGCCGTGAGCTCGTTCAGCTCGCTGCTGGCGAGCAGCACGGCCACGCCCTGGTCGGCCAGGTGGCGCACCTGGCGGTAGAGGTCGGCCTTGGCGCCGACGTCGAGTCCGCGTGTGGGCTCGTCCAGCAGCAGGAGCCTGATCCCGCCGCGGGTGATCCACTTGGCCAGCACGACCTTCTGCTGGTTGCCGCCGGAGAGCTGGCCCACGAGCTGGCCGGGCCCGGCGGCCTTGACGCCCAGACTGTCGAGCGCGGGCCGGGTCAGGCGCCGCCCGAGACGGCCGGGCAACACCCACGGGGGCTTGCCGAGCGCGCCGATGGCGGCGTTGCGGCTCACGGACAGGCCCAGCATCAGACCCTGCTCCTTGCGGCTCTCCGGCACGAGCGCCAGCCCGGCCCGCACCGCCGCGGCCGGGCTGCCCACCTTGAGCGGGCGGCCGTCCAGCCGGGCCACGACCTGCGCCTTGAGGTCGCCGAACAGCGCGCGCAGCAGCGTGGTACGCCCCGCGCCGCCGAGCCCGGCCAGCCCCACGACCTCGCCGGGCCGCACGTCGAGGTCGCGCACGTCGAGCAGCCCCGGCACGTGGACCCGCTCGACGCTCAGCAGCGGATCGCCCTCGGGGGCGGGCCGGTCGGTCGCGCCGACCAGCTCGCCGGCCTCGCCGATCATCGCCGCGACCAGCTCGTCCGGGCCGGTCGAGGCCAGGTCGTAGACGCCCACCGCGCGGCCGTCACGCAGCACGGTCGCGCGGTCGCCGATCTCCATCACCTCGTCCATCCGGTGCGAGATGAAGATCACCGAACGTCCTTCGGCGGTCAGCGACCGGATGACCGCGAACACGGCCAGCAGCTCGCTCTCGCCGAGCGTGGCCGACGGCTCGTCCATGACGATCACCCGCGCGTCGGCGGTCAGCGCCTTGGCGATGGCCGTGAGCTGCTGCGACGCGATCGGCAGGTCCCTGACCTTCGCCGTCACGGGGAACGACGCGCCGACCCGGTCGAGCGCCTCGCGGGCCAGCTTCGCCCGGCGCGCCCGCCGTACGAAGGGGCCCAGGTGCGGGGCGCGGCCGAGCAGCAGGTTCTGCGCCACCGAGAGGTCGGGCAGCAGGTCCAGCTCCTGGTAGATCACCGCGATGCCGGCCGCCAGCCCGGCGTGCGGCGTCGAGGGGCTGTACGGCTGCCCGTCCAGCAGGATCGTGCCCTCGTCCGGGTGGTATGAGCCCGCCAGGATCTTCATCAGCGTGCTCTTGCCCGCCCCGTTCTCGCCCAGCAGGCAGTGCACCTCGCCAGGCCGCACGCTCAGCTCGACCCCGTCGAGGGCGACGGAGCCGGGGAAACGTTTGACGATCCCGGCCATGCGCAGGCGTTCCGCGGTCATGGTGCCTCCAGGAGGTGGTGGGCGTTGTGGTCGTCGACGATCAGCACGTCGCACAGGCCGCTCGACACCACGGCCAGGCACACGGCGCGCTTGGCCGCGCCGCTGACCAGCGCGACGGAGGTGGTGGCCGAGCGCAGGACGTCGAGGGAGAGTCCGAGGGTGCGCCGGTCGAGGGCGGTGTCCACGATCTGTCCCCGGGCGTCGATGAAGCGGCCCAGCACGTCGCCGACCGCCCCGGCCCCGGTGAGCCGTTCGAGGTCGTCCGCGCCGATCTGGCCGGAGTCGACGAGCACCGAGTCGCTGCCCATGCTTCCCGGGCTGAACAGGAACAGCTCGGCCCGGAGCGCGAGGGCGAGCACGTCGGCGACCGACCGGTCGCTCTCCAGCACCGCCCGGGTGCTCTCCTGCTCCAGGATCGCCGGGGCGGTCAGCAGGGTCGCGGTGCCGCCGCCGTGGTGCGCGATCAGGCCGGCCATGCTGTGCGCGCTCGTCGGCTGCCGCGACCGGCTGAGGCCGCCGTTGATCTGCACCACGTGGACGCCCGTGGCCCACCCGGGGGTGAGCCCGCCGGCCAGGCGGTCGAGCGTGCGTCCCCAGGAGACGCCGATCAGGCGGGGCGCGGGCCGCAGTTCCTTCAGGTGGTCGGCGCCGGCCGCGGCCACCCGGTCGCGCGCCTGCTCCTCGTCGTCGTCGCCACCCGCCACCACGACGGCCTCGCGCAGGCCGAAGCGCTCCTTGAGGGAACGCTCCAGCGTGCGCACACGGGAGCGCGGGTGCAGCACCTCGATGCGCACGATGCCGGCCTCGCGCGCCTCGGCCAGCATCCGGCCCACCTTCCAGCGGGTGAGGTGCAGCGCGTGCGCGATCTGCTCCTGCGTCTCGCCGGACTCGTAGTAGCGGACGGCCACCTGGTAGAGCAGGTCGTCGGTGCTCATGGCCGGGGCCTCGTGCTCAGCCGGTGGGACAGCTCCGTCGTCGCGGCGGTGGCCGCGCGGTAGTCGGCGTAGCCGCCCCGGTAGGTCTCCACGTTCCCGGCGACCGGCTCCACCGTGCGGACCGGGGGCGCGTACTGCGCCGCCGCTTCCGCCAGCGAGGCGTGGTGGCCCGACCCGGCCGCGGCCAGCACCGAGCAGGCGCGCAGCGTGAGGTTGTCGCCGGCGACCAGGCGGATCGGACGGCCGAGCACGTCGGCGGTCGTCTGGAGCCACAGCTCGTTGTGCTGGATGCCGCCGGAGACGAAGATCTCCTCGACGGCGACGCCGCCGTCGGTGAAGGAGTCGATGACCTGGCGGGTGCCGTACGCGACGCCTTCCACGGCCGCCCGGTAGACCTGCTCGGGGGAACTGGCCAGGGTCAGCCCGAGCACCGCGCCCCTCAGCCGCGGGTCGCGCAGCGGGGTGCGGTTGCCCATGAAGTAGTCGAGCACGATCAGGCCGTGATCGACCGGCGGCAGTTCGGCCGCGGCCTTGATGAGCCCGCCGATCTCCGCCCGCGGCCGGCCGATCAGCCGCTCTCCGGCCCAGGCCAGCACGGAGCCCGCGCTCACCTGCCCGCCCTCCACGAGCCAGCGGCCGGTACGCAGCGCGTCCGGGTACGGCCCCCACACCGTGCTCGGGAAGACCGGCTCGGAGATCTCCGTGACGAAGGCGTTGGAGGTGCCGCACACGATCGACACCTGGCCGTCGCGGGCGCCCCCGAGGGCCAGCAGCGACAGGTGCGCGTCGATGCCGCCGGACACGACCGTGGCGGGCCCGGTGACGCCCAGCTCCTCGCGGGCGGCCGCGCCGAGCGGGCCCACCGGGTCGCCGACGGGCACGATCTCGCCGGGCAGCTTCTCGCCCAGGTCGGGGATGCCGAACTGCTCGTACAGGTCGTGCGGGAAACCCGTGCCGCGCGGGTCGTAGTTGCTCTTGCAGACCGCGTTCATGCGCGACCCGGCCCACCGGCCGGTGAGCCGCCACACCATGTAGTCCACGGCCTCGGTGATGCGCGCGGCGGCGCGGTAGGTCTGCGGCTCGTGGCGTGCCAGCCACATGGCCTTGGGGACCAGCCACTCCACCGCGTCGGAGCCGCCCGCGTACCGGAGCACCGGGTGCTCGCAGCGCGCGGTCAGCTCCGACTCCTCGCCGGCCCGTCCGTCCATCCACAGCAGGGCCGGCCGCAGCGGGCGGCCGTCCCCGCCGAGGACGGCCACGGTCGAGGCCGTGGTCGCGACCGCGATCCCGCTGACGGCCGGGCCGCCCGCCTCCGCGAGCGCCTGCCGGGCGGCGTGCACGCTCGCCCGCCACCAGTCGTCCGGATCCTGCTCGGCCCAGCCGGGCCGGGGGAAGCGGGTCGGGTACGCGTGACTGCCCGACCCGACGAGCGCCCCTTCTCCGGTGTAGACGGCCGCGCGGGCGCCTTCGGTCCCCAGGTCGAGGGCGAGGAAGGCAGCCATGGTCAGGCCTCGTTCGGCAGGAAGAGGACCTTGGAGCTGAAGATCGACCGCTCGCCCAGTTGCACCATGGTCTCGGGCAGCGCGTCCAGCCCCAGCTCATGCGTGATCATGAACTTCCACGCGAGGTCGCCGGAGGCCAGCGCGCGCGCCGCCACCCGCCACTCCTCGCCGGGGAACGGCGCGGAGAAGGAGTTCCAGGCACCGTGCAGGGTGACCTCGCGCCGCAGGAACGAGCTGAACGTCGACTTGGGCAGCACCACGGGGTCGTGCGGGATGCCGATGAACACCGCCTCCCCGTGCCGGGCCGCCAGCGAGACGGCCTGGTCGATGGTGGCGGGCACGCCCGCCGACTCGATGATCACGTCGTAGCCGTCGCCGGCCAGCTCGGCGGCGGCCTGCGCGCTGGTCGCCGTGTGCGTGGCGCCCGCCTCGGTGGCCATGGCCGCCTTCTGCTCGTTCAGCTCGATCACGAGCACCTCGGAGGCGCCGGCGATCTTGGCCCACTGCACCGCGAACAACCCGATCGGGCCCGCGCCCACCACCGCCACCCGGCGTCCGCCGCGCATCTTGGTGCGCCACAGGGCGTGCAGCGCGATCGCCGCCGGGTCGAGCATGGCCGCCGCACGCGGGTCGAGACCCTCGGGCAGCACCATGAGGTTCTCGTCCGGAACGGTGACGTACTGGGCGTACGCGCCGTCGCGGCGGCTGCCGAAGTAGCCGTAGTCCTTGCACAGGCTGAAATGACCCTGGCTGCACGGCCCGCAGGCGTGACAGGGGATGAGCGGCGGCACGGTGACCAGGTCGCCCTCGCGTACCCGGCCGGTGGCGGCCAGGCGGGCGCCGAGCCGTACGACGTGCCCCGAGAACTCGTGGCCGCAGATGATCGGGAAGTGGTAGGCGCCCGCGCGCAGCATGCGCGGCACGTCCGATCCGCAGACCCCGCAGGCGGCGACGCGGACGAGCGCCTCGTCAGGGCCGGGCTCGGGGACGGGAACCTGTTCGACCCTGATGTCGCCGGGGGCGTGGAGCACCGCGGCCTGCATGGTTTCCGGCATCCTTGCGCCTTCCTTACTTGAGTGCCGCGGCGAACTCGCCGCTGCCCGCGTACTGGGCCGCGTTGTCCGTGTCGACCAGGGCGGTGCCCGCGTCGATCGACGGCTCGACCTGCTCGCCCTTCTGGACCTTGAGCACCGTCTCCACGGCCTTCGCGCCGAGGGAGAGCGGGTCGTTGAGCGCGGTGGCCACGTACTGGCCGGACGGGATCTGCTTGACCGCCTCCATCAGGCCGTCCACGCCGGAGACCAGGACCTTGTCCTTGCCGTTCTCCTTCAGGACCTGGAGGGCGCCGAGCGCCATGTCGTCGTTGTGGGCGTACACGGCGGCGACGTCGGGGTGGACCTGGAGCAGGTCCTGCATCGCGGTGACGGCCTTGGAGCGCACGTAGTCCGAGTACGGGCCCTCGACGATCTTGATCTTGGGGTTGTCGGCCACGGCCTCGTGGAAGCCCGCGCTGCGGTCGCGCGCCACGGCGCCGCCCGCGTCGCCGCGGATCTCGATGACCTTGCCGCCCTTGGCGCCGAGCTGTTCGCTCAACCGCTCGCCGACGAGCGCGCCCATGGCCTTGTTGTCGCGCCCGACGTGCGCGGCGGCGCCCTCGGGCACCGGCCGGTCCACGGTGACGACCGGCACGCCGGCCGCCTTGGCCGCGGCGATGCCCGGCTGCACGCCCTGGGGGTCGACGGGGTTGACCAGCAGGACGTCCACCTGACGGGTGATCAGGTCCTGGATGTCGTTGTTCTGCTTGGTGACGTCGCCGCCCGCGTCGGCGAAGTAGAGCGAGCCGCCGGACTTCTTGGCGGCCGCCTCCGCGCCCTCGCGGAGTTGTACGTAGAAGGGTGACTGCTGGGTCGCCTGGCTGAAGCCGATGGCGACGGGGCCATCCGACTTCTGGCCGCCAGCCTCCGCGGACCCGCCCGGGTTGGTGGACACCGAGCAGGCGGTGAGGGCGGTGACGAGGAGGAGAGCAGGAATAGTGAGCGACCGGAATCCACTCATAGGGGCCTCCGTATGTGACGTAGGTAACGCACCGTAATTCGGGCGTTAACCTCGTTGCAACACTTGAGCCGAAATTTGCTCATATGAGCAGAATACGTACGCCAAATCGTCAAAAGCCGGGTTTGCGCAGGTCAACGGGGGGTCGATCGTCGGCAGACGGGCAGAGCCCTCCCCCACCGCCTCGCTCCACACC
>NZ_SSXE01000246.1 GCF_021699195.1 Nonomuraea sp. MG754425
CCCGACGCCACCCTCACCACCACCCTCGACACCCTCCGCGCCATCTGCGACCAGCAGATCACCATGGCCGCGGCACTGGACTCAGGCTCACTGCACCTCGACGGCGACGAACACGCCAAACAGCGCCTTACCAGCCTTCTCTTGGCCCCGTTCGTGCCCTCACCCCGGCCGACCAACCTGCCCTGAAACAGCGAGATGTTCCTCAAACCCCGGGAAGACCGCCGGTTCCTTCTGCCCGGGCCTCCCGGATGGAGATGATCTGACCGTCACGACGTCACACCCCTTTGCGCCTGAGCCGATCCCAGTGGCCCCTACCACCCAGCATCGATATTGATCAGGCAGTCCAGGACGTACAGCGAATCGCGCGGCGCGCCGGACACCACCAACTGACTCCGCCGCTGCCCTGCTCGGGCCCAGCGGGTCTTTCAGCCACGTGCTGATCAAGCCTCCCAGCTCGACATTCGCGTGGTGGCTTCCGTCCAGGGCAGCGGGGCGCCGAACTCCCGGTCACTGTCGAAGAAGGTGAAGGTCTCGCGGTAGGTGTGTTCGTCGCCGGTGCCCGCGAAGGGGTCCCGCTCGAGGATCGCCGCGAGTTGGTCGACAGGACGCACGAACACGGCGTCGTCGTAACCGCTGACCGTCAGCAGCCGCGGCGCCGCCCGGTTCACCACCTCGCGCGGCGAGGTGTCGCCGACCTCGATCAGGACTGCCGTTCGTCTGGAACGACCGTGCCGACGACGCCCCCGCGACGCGCAGCGTGTCTTCGAGCATCGCCCGGGTGGTGCAGCGGGAATTGAGGGCGCCTTGGGGCGCCCTCACCGTTGCGGATCAGCCGACGGCGTAGGCGCGGGTGATCGTCTGGGTCACCCCGTTGCCGGCGGTGTCGGTGACCACCGCACGGAGGGAGACGAATCCGGCCGCGGGAGGGTTCGTCAGCGTGGCGGTCCAGCCGGAGCCGGTGCGGGTGACCGGCACGTGATGCCAGGTGGCGCCGTCGTCGGCGGACATCTCCAGCCGGATCGATTTCGCCTCCGCCTTCGTGGAGCCGGGGTTGCGCTCAACCCACACAGGTATGCGGGTTGTGCTACCCGGCCTGGCACGGTTGGAGCCGTCCAGACCCTCGGGGCTGTAGCGGACGGCCATCAGGGGCAGCGGCTGTTCCTTGGCGGTGGTCGCGGACGGGAACGTCCAGGCCGTGTTCACCTCCGTGGAGAGCGTGGCCTGTCGGCGCATCGACGCGGTCAGCGCGTAGCCGCCGGACCCGGCAGGCAGGTCGGCGCGCAACTCGCACCCTCCCGATTGGCCGACCACGCAGCCGGCGAGGTCGGCCGCGGCCAGCACCTTGCCGTTCTTGGCGAGGGTGGCGGTGCCGGTGGCGGCGGTGTCGGAACCCGATCTGCCCGGCTGCCCGTCGGCGAACATCCCCACCGCGGAGAAGGTCAGTTTGTCACCGGTACGGCTGCCGCCTGGCAGCAGGAACGACGGCCCGATGGCCGCGGCGTTCCAGACCTCGCTGGTCTGGCCGCGCTGGGCGAGCCTGCCGCCGTCGAAGATCAACGAGGTGCCGGTCTCGAGCCCGCTTCCGTAGGTCAGCCCGCGCGTCCGGTAATGGATGAGCTCGCCGGGCAGTGGGATCTCCCCGACCAGCGGTCGCAGCAACGCGGCAGAAAGCTGACCGGTCTGCAGGATGGCCATCGGCGCGCCCGTCGCGGCAACTCCAGATGCCCGGTAGGTCGCGGTCACCTTCGCCAGATCCTGCTGCCTCACCTTGAAGGTGGGGTCTTCAGGAATCCCGTCGGTGCGACGGTCAACGATGCTGTAGACGTACGGGCTGGGTGAGACGTCCTTGCTGAGCCACGTGGTGCTGAGGGTGTAGGTCAGACCCGGCCAGCGGACGGGAACGACGAAGAGCTCGCTGTTGGCGTCCGCACCGCCGGCCGTCCACCAATTGTTCCAGGCGCCATGCTCCAGCCCCAAGTCGTAACCGCGTTTGAGCTTGGCGCTCGGGTCGTCCAGAGTGATCGTGACCGGCTTGCCCTGACGCGTGTCCACCGTAAGCTGCTGGTCACCGCCCTCGACGTGGAACGGGGAGTCGGCGACCGTGTTGATCCGCTTTCCGTCGACCGTCTCGTTGACAGCGGAGAAGAGATTCCAGTCGCCCGTGGGCAGCCGTACCGTGGCAGAGCCGTCGCGGAAGGACAGTTCGTGCGTGGTTCCGGTCGCCGGGTCGTAGATCTCGCCCATCCAGGGCTCGACCGGCTGGCCCTGCCTGCCAGCGGCCGTGACGGTGACGTCGTAGGACTCCGGCTCGACGTAGGCGCCGACGAGCGTGCGAACCACCGTGTCGCCTGCCTTGGCGGTGACCGTGCCCGGGTAGTCGCCCGGGGCCTTGCCGGTGGCGTCGATGGCGAGGGTGACGGACGCATCGCCCTTGGCCGGCACCGTGACCTTGCCGGTCGGCAGTTTCAGTACCTCGCCCTGCGCCGACAGATCGAGGTCGATCGGGGCGTCGCCTGAGTTGACGTATGTGAGCGTCTTGGTGGTCACTCGTTCGTCACCGTCCCACGCGAAGGGCGCCCACAGGTTTGCCTGCTTGGCCACGACGTGCTGCTTCAGCACCCTCGTCAGGTCGGTCAGTCCGGCGCCCTGCTGGTAGGGCGTGACGCCGTCGGCAGGCGAGGCGCTGCCGATCAGCGCGGCCTTGAGTTGCGCGCCCGTCCAGTCCGGATGGCGCTGGGCCAGGATCGCGGCAACTCCGGCCACGTGCGGGGTGGCCATCGAGGTGCCACTCTCCGATACGTAGCCGCCGCCGACGGCCGCTGCCGTGATTTCCACACCGGGCGCGGTCAGGTCGGGTTTGATCGCGTGGTCACCCACGCGCGGCCCTTGGCTGGAGAGGTCGGCCATCCGGCCCTGCTTGTCCACCGCGCCCACGGCTAGAGCCGCGTCCCCGCTGGCTGGGGAGTACACCGACTGCTCACGGCCGACGTTTCCGGCCGCCGCGACGAAAAGGGTGCCGTACTGCTCCGACAGCGTGTTGACCGCCTGCTCCAGCGGGTCCAGCTCGCGGTCGTCGACGCCGCCGAAGCTCATGTTGACGATCTTGGCCTTCACTTCGACGGCGGCCCACTCCATACCGGCGAGCGCGGCAGATTCGGTCAGGCCCGCAGCTCCGCCGACCTTCCCGATGGCCAGGCTCGCCTCCGGGGCCACGCCCCGGTACTTCTCGCCTCTGCCGGCCGCGATCGAGGCGACGTGCGTGCCGTGGCCGTGGTTGTCGCGCATGTCCGGTTCGTCGCTGAAGTTTCGCTCCTGGGTGACAGCGTCCTTGAGGTCCGGGTGGTCGGGGTCGTAGCCGGTGTCGAGGACCGTGACCGTGACGCCCTTACCCGTCAGACCCTGCTGCCACGCCTGCGGTGCGCCGATCTGCTTGACACTCTCGTCCAGCGAGAAGCTCCTGCGGCCGTCCAGCCACAACTTGGTACGGCCCGCCACCAGAGTGCGAGCTCCCGTGAGAGTCCGCCAGGTCTGCGCGGCGTCCGCCTTGGACACACGTACCGCACTCATGCCCAGACTGGACAGCCGCCGCACCTGCAAGGAACTCAGTGGTGTGGTGACGCCCTGTTCGATGACGGGGATGTCGGGGGTGTCGGCGTCGCCATACCGCCAGGCCAACAGCTGGGTGACGTCGAACAACCGCCGGTCCAGCACACCCTGCGCGAGCAACGGCGCGGCATCCGACGGGATCACATACAGATGGCCCCTGCGCACCTGACTGGAGAAGTCGACCTGCCTGCCAGGCCCCGGCTCCACGCGATGCCCCTGCCCGGTGACCACCACCCGGTCACCGGTGATCAGGGTCACTCCGTTCACCTGCTGAGACGGAATCTGTGATGCCGGTGCCTGTGTGGGTGTGACACCGATCGTCCCCGCCAACAAAGCGGCGAGGAGCGACTTGCCTAAAGTCATGATCTACCTCATGTACGAAGGGAGACGATCTCTATTCGGTCTCGAAGGCCCTGATCAGCGGGCCCGGACCTTACCGGGGAAGCTCGCCCGTCCAACCTGTGGTCAGCTTGATGAACAACCCGCGGTTCGTACCCGCCAGCCCTCCCGTAGCGGTGGGGAGCCAACTGGTGCGGATCACCTGCGACGTCTCCGGATCGACGACCAGCCTGCTCTCCCTCTTCCCGCCCCGGAACATCAGCTCCTCGCCGCCTTCGACCGCGCCCAGCCGCTGCACGCCCGGCAACTCGGCGAGCGCTCGGAACGCCGCCGATCGGACGCCCACGGGCGCGGGGAGCTCCGCGATCAGCGAGGCCAGCGGCTGGAGAGCGATGTCGTACTCGCCGACGGGACCGCCCTTCTGCATCGCGGTGACCTTCTGCCGCAACGCCTCGGGGTCGGTCGGCAACGCCTCGAGATCCTCCATGGAGACCTCGGTGCCGCTGTCGGCGGGTCCGAGCCAGAACGTGCCCGAGGGCTCCTTCACCACGCCGGGCCCGTTGCCTGGCTCCCCTCTGCTCCACCGCTGCCCGTCGCGCGTGGTCCAGCTCTCCCCCCAGAAGTGCCGGCCGTCCTCGCTCTCCCGTTTGATGTGCCAGTAGCTCCCCGAACCCTGTGGCGTACGCTCCGCGCTGGCGGCGGCCACGAGCAGGACGTTCTTGGCAGAGGTCAGGGGCAGGACGTCACCGGCGGAGGCCGGTGGCTTGACGGGCACGGTAGCCGGACCGGTGGCGATCACGACGGCGGCGGTCGCCGCGACCGCGGCGGCGGCAAGGCCCGTGGCCCGCATCGTCAGCCGCCGCCGGGACCGTCGAAGAGCCGTCGGACGGGCCATCACGGCCAGCAGTTGCCCCCGCGCGCCGGTCAAGGAGTCCGGGTCGGTTTCTGCTATCTCCGAGCGCAGTTGCTTGACCAGCTCAAGGTCGTTCACGGTCTTCTTCTCTCGTCTCGATGGGATTGGCGCCGCCCAGAGCGTGCGCGACCTTGCGGCGGGCACGCGACAGGCGCGAGCGGACCGTCCCGATGGGCACCTGCAGCGCTTGGGCCGTTTCCTCGTACGTCAGATCGCCCCAGGCGATCAGCAGCAGCACATCCCGCTCACCGCGGCCGAGTTTCGCCAGCGCGGCCGCCAGGCGCTGCCGAGTGGCCGATGCGGAGACCCAGGCAGCCACCCGCTCGTCGAACGCCGCGACCACCGGATCCTCACCCGTACGGGCCATCGCCTGGTAACCGCGCACCTCGGCCCGCCGGTGCAGGCCGATGACGTTCGTGGTGATGCCGTACAGCCAGGGCAACGCCTCCGTGCGTGCGAATTCGTACCGATGGCGCGTCTCGAAGGCCCTGGTGAACGCCTCGGCCACCACATCCTCGGCATGGTCGGGCCCAAGGCGCCGCGCGGCGTAGCGGTGCAGCACGGTGGCATGCCGGTCGAAGAGCAGCGCGAAGCGCTCCGGTACATCCAGGGACGCCGCGATGATGGCGGAATCGTCCTGGCAATCGGCCAACCCCGCCTGGCCGCGTACCGATGGCCGGCGATCGCCGGGAGGTGGGGGATCCGTCAAGACGAGCTCCCGTTCTGAGGTGATTGTCACGAATGGTCTTTATCCGTGGGGCGCTCTAGAGTTCCCAGTAGATGTTCCGAACGGGTAGAGGCCGTCCTCGATCGATGGCGAGGCTGTGCCTTGTGATCGCTCGGCGGGTCACCATCGCCCAGCGTTCCCACTCGCGTGGATGCTGGGGCTGGTGACCGGCGTGCAGCAGGAGGTCTCCGCAGAGTGGACAGCGTCCAGCTTGGATCTTGAGCATCCGCAGGCTGAAGGCGTCCAGCGGCGGAGGTGGCCCCTTGCGCCGCCGCTCGGACCAGTACGCGGTCAGGGACGGGTCGTCCGGGGACGAGGTTCCCGCGACCATCTGGTGTCGGACTATCTTCGTCCAAGAGAACTTGCGCAGGTGAGCGCCGGTAACCCGGTCGCCGAACACCCACCGGTCCTTGTGGGGTGCGGAAACTCGGCCGTAGTTGTTGACCTGGGGGTTCACGGCTCGAGCATGATGAGGTCTCGGGCATCCTGCTGACGGTGTCGTGGTCCTTCCTTTACCTCATCCTCGGGCGTGTCTTTCGGCTCCTGTTCCTGCTGGGCCGCGGTGAGCGGGCCAAAGCGGCCGAGATCGTGGTGCTTCGTCATCAGCTGGCCGTGCTGCGCCGTCAGGTGAACCGTCCCGATCTCCAGCCGGGGGATCGGGTCGTGCTCGCGGCCTTGTCTCGGCTGCTTCCCCGCTCGTCGTGGGAGGTCTTCTTCGTCACCCTGGCGACGTTGCTGCGGTGGCACCGCGCACTGGTGACGCGCCGATGGGCCTACCCGTCCCAACGCCCAGGTCGTCCCTCCACCCGCGCGGACATCCGGGAGGCGGTGTTGCGCCTGGCCCGGTTGGAGCCGATTCCTCAAGGCGCAGGCCGAGGGAATCTGGGCGTGCGATCTGTTCCACATCGACACCGTCTTTCTCAAGCGGCTCTACGTTCTGTTCTTCATCGAGCACGCCACCCGCGTCGTTCACGTCGCGGGTGTCAGGGCGCATCCGACCGGAGCCTGGGTCGCTCAACAGGCCCGCAATCTGGTCATGAATCTGGGGGATCGGGCCGAGGGCGTCAGATTCCTCATTTGTGATCGGGACGCCAAGTTCACCGCGGTCTTCGACGAGGTGTTCACCTCATTCGGCGCCCGCATCATCAAGACCCCAGGTCGCGCCCCGCGGGCCAACGCGATAGCCGAGCGCTGGGTCGGCACCGTTCGAACGGAATGCACCGACCGGCTGCTGATCTTCGGTGAAGCTCATCTCCACCGAATCCTGCGGACATACGAACGGCATTACAACCGGCACCGTCCCCATCGCGGACGAGACCGCCAGCCACCTCAACCACCACATGCCCCGGCTCCGCCAAGCGATATCGATCACGTCCGCTTGCAACGCCGCCAGGTACTCGACGGCCTGATCAACCAGTACCGGCGGGCCGCATAGGCGGAGTGGATAACCGCAGATCAGAGGCCATGTCCGAATTTTCGCACCCCACAGGCCGAGAGGAGTCCCACCTCCCGGCCACCCGACACGATGCGGCTTCGTTGGTTCCGCAGGCCCGCCCCGGAACCGGCGGCGTGCCGAGGTCAGATGGAGTCGGCACGTTCGTACAAGTCCTGCCGAGATCTTGCAGAGCATCCTGGGGGGAGGGACGACGCGTTCCGAGGAGAGGGTCACGATGCTCAATCTGTCTATCATTCTGGAAGACAGCGCCCGCGCGGTTCCGGACCGCACCGCCCTGGTCTTCGGGGATCTGCGCCTTCCATACTCCATGGTGGACTCCGTCGCGAACCAGGTGGCCAACCTGCTGGTGGCGCGGGGGATCGGCAAGGGCGACAAGGTCGCGCTGCTCTGCCCGAACCTGCCTTACTTCCCGTTCGTCTACTTCGGCATCCTCAAGTCCGGGGCGACCGTGGTCCCGCTCAATGTGCTGCTACGGCCGCGCGAGATCACCTACCATCTGGCCGACAGCGACGCCAAGGCGCTCTTCTGCTTCGAGGGCACCGCCGAACTGCCGATGGGGGCGCACGGGCGGGAGGGGTTCGAGGGCGTGGAGGGGTGTGAGCACTTCTTCGTCCTGCCCGCGACGCCGCTGGCGACCGAGTCGGAGTACGGTGAGTCGTTCTGGGCGGCGCTGGACGGGATGTCCGGAGAGTTCGAGACGGTGCGAACCGGGCCGGAGGACATCGCGGCCATCCTCTACACGTCCGGCACCACCGGCCAGCCCAAGGGCGCCGAGCTCACCCACGCGAACCTGCTGATCAACACCATGGTCAGCGACGAGATGTTCCCCACCGATCCCGAGGGTGACGTCTCGCTCGCCGTACTGCCGCTCTTCCACTCCTTCGGCCAGACCTCGGTCATGAACGTGAGCCTGCGCCGCCGCGCTACCCTCGTACTGCTACCGCGTTTCGAGCCCGGCCAGGCGCTGGAGCTCATGCGCCAGGAGAGGGTGACCATATTCGCCGGGGTGCCGACCATGTACTGGGCGATGCTGTCGAAGATCCACGTGAACGGGGCCGAGGTGCCCACGACACTGCGGGTGGCGGTGTCGGGGGCGGCGTCCTGCCCTGTGGAGGTGCTCAAGGACTTCGAGGCCACGTTCGGCATCCCGATCCTGGAGGGCTACGGCCTGTCGGAGACCTCCCCCGCGGCCTGCTTCAACCAGCTCAGCCGGCCCACCAAGCCCGGCACCATCGGCTTCCCCATCTGGGGGGTGGAGATGCGGCTGGTGGACGACGCCTGGAACACCGTCGAGGGTGAGGGGCCCGGTGAGATCGCCATCCGCGGGCACAACATCATGAAGGGCTATTACGGCAGACCCGAGGACACCGCGGAGGTTCTGCGAGACGGCTGGTTCCGTACCGGTGACATCGCCACCCGCGACGAGGACGGCTACTACTCCATCGTCGACCGCACCAAGGACATGATCATCCGGGGTGGTTTCAACGTCTACCCGCGCGAGGTGGAGGAGGTGCTGATGACGCACCCGGAGGTCTCGCTGGTGGCGGTGGTCGGCGTGCGCCACGACTCACACGGCGAGGAGGTCAAGGCGTACGTCATCCCGTCGGCCGGCGCGACGGCGAGCGAGAGCGAGCTCGTCGCCTGGTGCAGGGAGAACATGGCGGCCTACAAGTACCCGCGGATCATCGAGTTCCGTGAGAGCCTGCCGATGACCGCGACCGGCAAGATCCTCAAGCGCGACCTGCGCTAGTCACACGTCGGATTCAGAGCAACCAGTCGATCGCGGCGGCCAGTTCAGAGGGCGCGTTTCCGAAGGTCCGCCGGAACGCCCGGGTGAAGTGCGGGCCGTCGGTGAACCCGGCACTGTGCGCGGCTGCCGTCAACGTCTCCCCGGCGGCCACTCGGCCGATGGCGCGCCGCAGGCGCAGCCATCGAACATATGGCCGCATCGGGATTCCCACGTGCGCGCTGAACAGGTGCGCCAGCCGGCTCGGCGACAGGTGGACCGCGTCCGCCACCGCTCGCAGCCGCACCGGCCCTCTTCGCAGGAGCGTGGGGATCACGGCGATCGCCGCCTCCACCGCCGGGTGGAGCAGGACGTCACCGGCGCCCCCATGGCCGCTCCACGCTTCAACGACCCGCAGCGCGCTCGCCGCCTCCGCGGAACGCGCATGACCGGTCTGCGGCTCGGCGAACATGAGCGGTCTCATTCCGCCGCAGTGCTCAGGTCGCAGGCTCAAGGGTCCGGCTTCGATCAACGAGGAGCCGTGGTCGGGCAGTTCGCCGGTCTGTACGGGGGACGGCGACCAGGACGAAGCCCGCGGCCCGGTGCCGCAGCGCGCGAGCAGGGACCGGCCCGGCGAACTGCGCGGGTCCAGGAGGGCGAGCAGGGCGCCGCGAGCTCCGCTGAGCACCGTATGGCCGGTGTCGGGCGGGATGACGGCGATCCGCGTGGTCAGCCGTTCCCCTTGGGCGTCGGCCATGGTGAAGGGCTCAGCGGCGACGATGAGCTGGACCGCGTGGTGCGCATGCGGCTCATTTGTGCCGACCGTGCCGCCGTACAGCAGGAGGCCGGGCCGCAGGAGACACCAGCCGTGCCAGGGATGCGACATCACACCGCCTTAGGGCCCGCGTGGCACGAACACTGGGCGAACCACGGCTCCTCCTTCGGTCAGGGGCTCGCAGTAACCCCTGGCACTGCTGAAAGCGTATCCGGTCATGGGTGACCGGGCCTTCCTCGGCTCGGGGACAACCCCCTGGGCGACCCGCGCGGAGCGTGGCTCCTGTCGTAACCCCAGACCGGCGGCCCGCGTCGCAGCTCGTCCTCGAGCCACTGCCATTGCCTGGGCGACAGTTGCTCCTTCGACTTCCGCTCGACCAGGTGAATCGAGTCGAGCCGGCCTCGCCGTACGCCCACCGCGATCACAGCCGCGGGCACGCCCGCACACACCGCTGCGGCGAGCAACCCCCCATGTCCGGCCGTGCCCGCGTCCTCTCCCATGCCTTCTGCCCGCTGTCCTGTCCCGCTCGAAACACGGATTCGCGCTGTGAGCTGGGGTTTTGCTGCGCGATCAGGGCGGTGGCTGCGACCATCGCGATGTGGTGTCATCGCTTGTCTACCGGTTGGTAAGGGGCTTGTTCGGCCTGCTGACGGTGCTGGTCCGATCTGATCTGTCCAAGGATGTTGAGCTGCTGGTGCTCCGTCAGGAGAACCAGGTGCTCCGCCGGCAGCTCGGCGGTCAGCCGCGGTGGGGTCACGCCGACCGGCTCTGGCTTGCAGCGTTGTCGCGGCTGATCCGCCGCCGTCGATGGGCGGATGTCTTCCCCGTCACGCCAGCGACGATCTTGCGCTGGCACCGCACCCTCGTGGCACGTAAATGGACCTTCACCGACAGGCAACGCCCGGGACGTCCCTGCACCCGCCGGCCGGTCAAGGTACTGATCGTTCGGATGGCACGGGAGAACCCGACCTGGGGGCACAGAAGAATCCAAGGCGAGTTGGCGCGCCTGGAGTACCCGATCGCCGCTTCCACGGTGTGGGAGATCCTGCACACCGCCGGTATCGATCCGGCGCCCCGCCGGGGGCCAACCTGGCGGCAGTTCCTGGCCGCTCAGGCCCACGCGATCATCGCGTGTGACTTCCTGGTGGTCGAGACCGTGCTGCTCAAACGGCTGTGTGTGCTGGTCTTCATCGAGCACGGCACCCGGAAGCTGCACCTGGCCGGAGTAACCGCGCACCCGAACAGGGCATGGACGGCGCAGCAGGCCCGCAACCTGGTCATGGATCTGAGTGACCGCATCGCCGGGCTGCGGTTCGTGATCCACGATCGGGATCCGCTCTTCACCTCCGCCTTTCGGGAGGGCTGAAGGGCTGCGGCTGGTCACCACGCTGCCGCGGACGCCGAGGATGAACGCCATCTGCGAGCGGGTCATTGGCACCCTACGCCGCGAACTCCTGGACCAGATCCTGATCCTTGATGAACGCCACCTGGCACTCGTGCTCCGAGAGTATCTGATCCACTACAACGGGCACCGGCCGCACCAGTCCCGACAGCAACGTCCCCCGGACATCGCAACGCAGCCTGCCCGCGACGTGACCGACCTCAACGACCTACGATCCATCCACCGAAAACCCGTCGTCACAGGCACCATCAACGAATACCACCACGCTGCATAACCGCAGCTCAAGCCACGCAACTCAATATTCGAGCGGCACAGGCCACGGACGCGACTCGGACCGCTCAGATCGCCGCCGACGTCGCGGACGCGGCGAGCCGGGGCAGGAACAGCCTGATCTTGACCAATCGAATGGAACACCTCCGATGCCTGGCCGCTTCCCTGGAAGAGCGGGGCGTGGCCGCCACGCTCCTCCACGGGCAGCTCAGCGCCGCCGAACGCGACCACGTCCGCGACCGCCTGACCGATACCGAGGCAGGACCACTGGTGCTACTGGCCATCGACAAGGTCGCAGGCGAAGGGTTCGACCTGCCCAGGCTGGACGCTCTGTTCCTCGCGATGCCGATCTCATTCAAGGGCAAGGTGATCCAGCACGTCGGCCGGATCATGCGAGAAGCCGCCACCAAGCACGACGTCGAGGTCCACGACTATCTGGACGCACGAGTCCCACAGTTGGAACGCATGTACGGCAAGCGGCGCCGGACCCTCACCCGCCTCGGATTCACCACCGCAGCATCCGGCTACGGTGGACACCCACCGACCGCCGACGCTCCCCCGCGCCCTTCCCAGCCAAGGACGCCATCAGAGATCGCACGGCCAAGCGATCAGCAAGCGGCCGTCTCGCAGGTGCGCGCGTGGGCTCGTGAACAAGGACTTCCGGTCGCCGATCGCGGCAGGCTCCGTCCCGAGATCTGGAAGCCTGGCATGCCGCCGCCGGCACCATGCCTGAGGAGAACGCGGGACTCGACAAGCCCTCGTGACGCGAGCGGATACCACCCGTCGGCGAGAGTAAGGCTCGGTTACCGGCTACGCTGAAGGTGCAACTCAGGGCGCCGCGACGGAGGGAGCCGAGCGACGGTGAGCGTGGACCTCGAACACGAGCCCATTCATGACCTCGCCCGCCGGGTCATCCGGTTGGCCGAGGAGACTCAGCACGCCGCTCAAGTGCTCGAACGCCGTCTGGAAGCGCTGGAACGCAGCACCGGAGCCGCCGGCAGGGCTGAGCGTATCCTGAGCGTTGCCGCCGACATGCGAACTCACCTCGGTCAGGACCGACTGTCCGTTGAAGACCTGTACGACCCGGACACCGGCCTTCCCGCATGATCATCGATTCCAGCGCCATCATTGCCGTGATCAACGGGGAGCCTGAGGCCGCCCACTTCGCCCAGGCCATCGCCGCAGCAGTGTGCCGTATCTCGGCTGTCAACTACGTCGAAGCGGCCATCGTGGCTGACAATCGGGGTGAGGCCATGCGCAACGCCTTCGACACGCTCATCAACGAGATGGGGCTCATCATCGAGCCTGTAACCTCCAATCAGGCCAGGATTGCGCGCGGCGCATACCAGACTTACGGCAAGGGCAACCACTCCAAGGCCAGACTCAACATGGGTGACTGCTTCGCCTACGCTCTCGCCAAGGACCTCGACCAGCCCCTGCTCTTCAAAGGCGAGGACTTCCCGCACACCGACATCACCCCCGCACAGCCATGACGGTCAACGAATCCCCTTGCCCAAGGTGATCACAGGGGTCACCTGCAGGAGTATCGTATGCTGCTGTGACTCGCCGCCCCCTGACGATCATCTGGATGAGCTGATCGAGCAGGCGATTGTGGACGCCTACACCGACGATGAGCAGCTCTCCGGCTTCCATGTCATGATCGGCGACAACCTGGCGGTGCCGTTCCAGACGACCGTGCTCGGCCTGCAGGTCACCGCATCGGCGCGACCCTGATCGACGTGCTCGAACGCTGCGCCTGCCGAAAATTACATCCATGCAGTTCAAGCCGCTTTCGAGTACTCGTGGAGGACGCCGCCGAGCCGGTCTCGTCGGCGTACGTTCAGGTCGATGATTCGCGTCGGATCCGTGATCGGATCGGGCACGGTGCGTCGCGGCGCTGCTTGGTTCAGGGCTTGA
>NZ_SSXE01000247.1 GCF_021699195.1 Nonomuraea sp. MG754425
CCGAACGACCCCGCCCCGCGCAGCCCCGCGCCCGGCCCGCGCTTCGCCGGGCTCGGTGCGGTCACGCACGTGGCCGCCGACCTGAGTTCGATGGCGAGCGTACGGTCGGCCGCCGCCGAGATCCGGGACCGGCTCGCCAGCGGCGACCTCCCGCCCCTGTGCGCCTTCGCCGGCAACGCGGGCATCCAGCACACCGACGCGCTCACCGAGACCCCCGACGGCTTCGAGGCCACGTTCGCGGTGAACGTGCTGGCCAACCACCTGCTCGTCCGCCTGCTTGAGGACGGCTTCACCGCCCCCGCCCGCATCGTGATCACGGTCAGCGACCCCCATTTCGGCGACTTCGCCCACAACCTGGGCATGGTCCCCGGCCCGGTCTGGCGTGCCCCGGACGTCCTGGCCCGCACCGGAGCCTTCCCCCGCCCGCACCGCACGGCCGCCGGGTGGACCGCGTACTCGACGAGCAAGCTGGCCGCCATCCACCTCGTGCACGAGTACGCCCGCCGCCTGCCGCCCGGCATCGACGCCGTCGCCTTCAACCCGGGTTTCGTCCCCGGGACCGGGCTGGCCCGCCACGCCGGTCCCGTCTCCCGTTTCGCGATGCGCCGCATCCTGCCGGCGCTGACCCGCACCCCGTTCGCGACCAGCCGGTGAGGTCCGGGCACGTGCCCCGAGCCCGCCCTCGTCGGAACGGCTCCCGCTCTCAGAGCGGCAACCGCGGCCAGGACTCCGTGTCGCGCAGGAGCTGCCGGTCGTGGGTGGCCAGCACGACCGCGGCTCCCGTTCCGGCCAGCGCCTCGGTCAGCTCCTCCACCAGGGCCATCGACAGGTGGTTGGTCGGCTCGTCCAGCAGCAGGACCTGGGGGCGGGCGGCCAGGAGGAGGGCCAGGTCGAGCCGCCGCCGCTGCCCGACCGACAACTCGGCGACCGGCCGGCGCAGCGCCTCGGACGGCAGCAGCCCGAGCTGCCCGAGCCCGACCGCGTCCGCCCGGCCGAGTGCGCCCGCGGTGACCAGCCGGCCGATCTCGGCCTCGAACACCTCGAAGGCCCGCAGCCCCGACGTCACCGGGGACTCCTGGGCGAGCAGGCCGGTCCGCGCGCCCCGGACGCTGCCCGAGTCGGGGGCGAGCCGCCCCGCGAGCACGTGCAGGAGGCTCGACTTGCCGGAGCCGTTCGGACCGGTGACCACCAGGCGGTCGCCCGCGCGCAGCAGGACCGACCGCGGCACGTCGAGCCTGCCCCGCACCGTCACGTCGTCGGCGCGCAGCAGTGTCACCCCGGGCGGGGCGTCCAGGCGCGGGGGCTGGAAGCGCAGCGGTGGCGGCGGCACGTCCAGGCGGTGCGCCTCCAGCTCCTCCTGCCTGCGGTGCACCGCCCGCACGAGGCCCGGCGCGCGGGTGGCGCGGGTGTGCTTGCCGGTGCCCTTCTCCGGCCGCCAGCCGGACACCAGCCGGTTCTGGGCCGCGGACAGGTCCTGCGCCAGGCGCTGGTGTTCGAGCCGCTGGTCGCGGTACGCGCTCTCCCAGCGCTCCCGCTCGGCCCGCCGCCCTTCCAGGTAGCCCGCGTACCCGCCCCCGTACGTGCGCGGCCGGTCGTCGCTGGTCGGGTCGAGGTCCAGGATCGCGGTGACGACGTCCGACAGCAGCGCCCGGTCGTGGCTGACCAGCACCACGCCGCCCGGGTGCGTACGCAGGCGCGCGGTCAGGTGGTCGAGACCGCCGGAGTCGAGGTGGTTGGTGGGCTCGTCGAGCAGCAGCAGGTCGTGCCCGGCGCCGAGCAGGCAGGCCAGCCGCACCCGGTAGCGCTGCCCGACGGACAGGCCCGCCAGCGGCGCGGAGCGGTCGGTCACCGCGTTGAGCGCGGCGAGGGAGACGTCCACCCGGCGGTCGGCGTCCCAGGCGCCGATGGACTCGGCGGCGGTCAGCGCCTCGGCGTACGCCTCCGCGCCGCCGGGACGTTCCAGGCCGAGGCTCGCCGACTCGAACGCGCGCAGCACGGCCCGCACCTGGGCCAGTTCGACGTCGATGAGGTCGCCGACGGTGCCGTCACCGGCGACCGGCAGCTCCTGGCCGGCGACCCCGAGCGTGCCCGACCGGTGCACCGTGCCCGCGTCGGGGGTCAGGGCGCCGGCGAGCACCCGCAGCAGGGTGGTCTTCCCGCGGCCGTTCTCGCCGACCACCCCGAGACGGTCGCCGGGGGAGACGGTCAGATCCACGCCGGTCAGGACCGGCCGGCCGCCGAGGGACAGCCGCAGATCGGCGGCGTTGAGATGGGCTCGCGAACGAGCGGATGGCATGACGATCGTGGACATGTGCTTCCTGTCGAAGGCAGGCTCCCGCACGCCTCGGCGCGATGGCGCGGAGACGGGGAACCTGGAGTTGAGAGACGACGCGAACGTGCTCGGCCGCGCCCAGGGCGGGCGGGCGAGTCGGTCGTCCTCAGAGGAAGTACAAGTGCACGGGCCGAGCCTAGCCAGAAAACGGGCTCAACCCGTACACAATTAAGACCGGTGCGATCGGAGGAGGGAGCGCGGTGGCGGACGAGGTGGTGTTCGAGGACGTGGCGCCGGTGGTGCCGGTGCTGGACCTGGACGCGGCGATGGAGCGTTACCGGCGGCTGGGCTTCGGCGTCCGGCCGTACGAGGGCGGCGCGCGCTACGCCTTCGTCGCCCGGGGCGGGGTGTCCCTGCACCTGACCGAGTGGGACGAGCACGACCCCGCCCGCTCCGGCGCGGCCGTCTACCTGTACGTCTCCGACGCCGACGCCCTGCACGCCGAGTGGGCGGCGGCCGGCGTCCCGGGGCGGCTGGTCCCGCCCGAGGACACCGAGTACGGGCTGCGCGAGTTCGCCTACGTCGATCCCGACGGCACCCTGCACCGCGCCGGGTCGCCGCTCGGGTGACCGGTAGCCGGACCCGTCCCGGCTACAGGTCGGCCAGCAGGGTCGCCGGGCGTTCCACGCAGTCGGCGACGTAGCGCAGGAACCCGCCGGCGACGCCGCCGTCACACACCCGGTGGTCGAACGTGAACGAGAGCTGGGCCACCTTGCGGACGGCGACGACGCCGTCCACCGCCCAGGGCCGGTCCACGACGCGGCCGACGCCGAGCAGGGCGGCCTCGGGGTGGTTGATGATCGGGGTGGAGCCGTCCACGCCGAACACGCCGTAGTTGTTGAGCGTGAACGTGCCTCCCGTCAGGGCGTCCGGCGGCAGGCCGCCCTCGCGGGCGAGCGCGGTCAGGCGGTCGAGTTCGGCGGCGAGCTGGGTCAGCGTCATGCGGTGCGCGTCGCGGACGACCGGCACCACCAGGCCGCGCTCCGTCTGGGCGGCGAACCCCAGGTGGACCCACGGGTAGCGGACGATCTCGGCGCGCTCGGCGTCCACCGTGGAGTTCAGCTCGGGGAAGCGCCGGAGACCGGCGACACAGATGCGGGCCAGCAGCGCCAGCAGGCCGACGCGCCGGTCCGGTACGGCGGCCCGCAGCGCGTCCCTGGTCTCCAGCAGGCCCGTCGCGTCCACGTCCACCCAGGTGGTGGCGTCGGGGATCTCGGTGCGGCTGCGCGTGACCTTCTCGGCCACCGTCCGGCGCAGGCCGCGCAGCGGGACACGTTCCGGCTGCCCGGAGGCGGCGGGCTCGGCGGCGGGCTCGGCGGCGGGGCGGCCCGTCTCGGCGATGGCGTGCTCGACGTCGCGGCGCAGCACGATCCGGTTGGGGCCGGTGGGCGTGATCCGGGCCAGGTCGAGGCCGTTGTCCAGGGCCAGCCTGCGGACCAGCGGCGAGATCACGCGCGGCGCCTGCCCTGGTGCCGTCTCGCCGCCAGTCTCATGGCCCGTCTCGTGGTGTCGTTCGGCCGCCGCCCTCGCGTGCGCGGGGCTCCGGCGTCGCCGCCGCCCGGCCAGGTGACCGGTGCCGTAGCCGATCAGCACGTTGCCGGACCCCGCCCGCTCCTCCTCCCGATACCGTTCTCCCGCCGCGTCCGCGGGCCCGACGGAGATGAGCGGCTCGCCCACCGAGAGGACCGCCCCGGCCTGCGCGTGCAGCCGCAGCACCGTGCCCGCGTACGGCACGGGCACCTCGACCGCCGCCTTGGCCGTCTCCACCTCCACCACGATCTGGTCGACCTCGACGGCGTCCCCGACGGCGACCTTCCAGACCACGACCTCGGCCTCCGTCAGCCCCTCACCGAGGTCGGGCAGCCGGAAGAGCTGCTCGTCAAGGGTGTTCACGCCGCCCCCCTCGACAGGTGCCGGACGTCCGGCCGATCCCCGAACTGCAGCCGCTCGACGGCGTCCAGCACCCGGTCCACCCCGGGCAAGTGCGCGTGCTCCAGCTTCGGCGGCGGGTACGGGACGTCGAACCCGGCCACCCGCAGCACCGGCGCGGCCAGCGAGTGGAAGCAGCGCTCCTGCACCCGCGCCGCGATCTCGGCCCCCACCCCCGCGAAGCCCTGCGCCTCCTGCACGACCACGCACCGCCCGGTCCGCCGCACCGACGCGACCACGGTCTCGTCGTCGAACGGCACGATCGTGCGCAGGTCCACGACCTCCAGGTCCAGCCCGTCCTCGGCCGCGGCGGTGGCCGCCTCCATGGCGACGAGCACCGCGGGGCCGTAGGCGACCAGGGTGGCGTCGCGGCCCGGCCGGCGGACCACCGCCCGTCCGAACGGGGCCGCCGCCCGCCGCTCCAGCCCTGCCTCCGCCTTGGACCAGTACAACTTCTTCGGCTCCAGGAACACCACGGGGTCCGGGTCGGCGACGGCGTCCCGCAGCAGCCAGTACGCGTCCTCCGGGGTGGCGGGCGTGACGACCTTCAGCCCCGGGGTGTGCGCGTAGTACGCCTCGCTGGAGTCGCAGTGGTGCTCGACCCCGCCGACGCCGCCCCCGTACGGGACCCGGATCACCATCGGCAGCGCCAGCCGTCCCCGGGTGCGGTTGCGCAGCTTGGCGACGTGCGAGGCGATCTGCTCGAACGCCGGATAGGCGAACGCGTCGAACTGCATCTCCACCACCGGCCGGAAGCCGCCCATGGCCAGCCCGACCGCGAGCCCGACGATGCCGGACTCGGCGAGCGGCGTGTCGAAGCACCGCTGCTCGCCGAAGTCCCTGGTCAGCCCGTCGGTGATGCGGAAGACGCCGCCGAGCGGCCCGACGTCCTCGCCGAAGATCAGCACGCGCTCGTCGTCGCGGAGCGCGTCGCGCAGGGCGGTGTTCAGGGCCTGCGCCATCGAGACGGTGGGCATGTCAGCTCTCCTGGGCGTTCAGCTCGGCGCGCAGCAGTTCGCGCTGTTCGCGGAGCTGCGGGGTGGGCTCGGCGTAGACGTGGTCGAAGATCTCGAGGAGGTCGGCCTCGGTGTCGGCGTTCATCCGCGCGCGCAGGTCCGCCGCGAACGACTCGGCCCGGACGCCCGCGGCCTCCACGTCCTCGCCGGTGAGCAGGCCCCGGCCGCGCAGGTAGGTCTCCAGCCGCCGCACGGGGTCGGCGGCGCTCCAGCGCCGCACCTCCTCGTCGTCCCGGTAGCGGCCGGCGTCGTCGGCGTTGGTGTGCGCGTCCATCCGGTACGTGTGCGCCTCGACGAGGAACGGCCCCCGTCCGCCGCGCGCGTGCTCGACGGCCGCGCGCAGCACGGACAGCACCGCGACGAGGTCGTTGCCGTCCACCTGCTCGGAGCGCACGCCGTACCCGACGCCCTTGTAGGCCAGCGCCGGGGCCGCGCTCTGCCTGGCCAGCGGCACGGAGATGGCGTACTGGTTGTTCTGCACGAAGAAGACCACCGGGGCCTTGAACACGGCGGCGAAGTTGAGCGCCTCGTGGAAGTCGCCCTCGCTCGTGCCGCCGTCCCCGACGAAGGCCATCGCCACGCCGTCCTCGCCCTTGCGGCGCATGGCCTCGGCCATGCCGGTGGCGTGCAGCACCTGCGTGGCCAGCGGCGTGCACTGGGGGGCCACGCGGACCGCCGCCGGGTCGTAGCCGCAGTGCCAGTCGCCGCGCAGCAGCGTCAGCACCTCGACCGGGTCGAGTCCGCGCGCCACCAGCGCCACCGAGTCGCGGTAGGTGGGGAACAGCCAGTCCTGCTCGCGCAGCGCGAGCACGCCCGCGACCTGGCAGGCTTCCTGGCCGCGGCTGGAGGGGTAGACGGCGAGGCGGCCCTGCTTGGTCAGCGCCGTCGCCTGCGTGTCGAAGCGCCGTCCCACGACCATCCACCGGTAGGCCGCGCGCAGCAGTTCGTCCGGCGGCGCGGCGTACTTGGCGGGCGCCTTCACGGCCGAGCCGCTCTCATCGACGAACCGGATGGGCGCGGACGAGGGCAGCAGGCCCCGCACGGTCTTGGCGGACATGGGCACGCTCACTCTCGAGGTACACCGAAGCGGTGCGGACGTTTGTCACAGAAAGCGTCCTTCTGTCGGGCCATCTGTTCAAGAGATCAGCAATAATGGGCGACAAATGGTTCATATCCCCCTCAAGGAGGGCCGATTGTCGTCTGAAGAGGCTCCTGGGAACGACTGGCCGGGACGTTCGGCCACCGGCCCCGACGCGGTGGACCGGGCGATCATCGCCGAGCTCCTGCGCGACGGCCGGATGTCGGTGCGCACCCTCGCCGAACGCGTGCACATCTCCCGCGCCAACGCCTACGCCAGGCTCACCCGCCTCATGGACGACGGCGTGATCACGGGCTTCACCGTCGAGCTCGCGCCGCAGAAGGCCGGCCTGGGCACCAGCGCGTACGTGTCGGTGGCCATCGAGCAGAACTCGTGGCGCACGGTGTCCGCCCACCTCCAGGAACTCCCGTACGTCGAGCACTTCGCCATGGTCGGCGGCGACTACGACATCCTGGTCCTGGTCAGGACGCCGGACAACGAGACGTTGCGGCACGTGGTGCTGGAACGCATCCAGGACGTCCCGGGCGTGCGGGCCACGCGCACGTGGCTGGTGTTCGACGAGGCCCGGGGCCGCGGCGCCCGCTGGGGCACCCCGGACTGACCCGGGCCGGTGCGGGGTCGCTCAGTCGAGGGCGAGATGCTGGAGCTTGTCCGGGTTCGCGACCCGCCACAACGTCACGATCCGGCCATGACGGATCTCGAACGTGTCCACCCAGACCGGCCCGCCGTCCCGGTACGTGACCAGCGCCGGCTGCCCGTTCACCTCGATCGGCCGCACCCGCTCCGCCGGACGCCGCCGCTCGATCCACGCCAGCATCGCCGCCAGGCGCTCGCGCCCGCGCATCGGCACCCGCGCGGCCGTGGTCCGGCCGCCGCCGTCGGCGACGTACACGACGTCCGGGTCTAGCACCGCCACCAGCCCGGCCAGGTCGCCCGCCTGCGAAGCGGCGCGGAAGGCGGCCACCACCCGCTCGCGCTCACCACGCGTGCCCTCCGGCTCATGGTCGCGGACCGCGGCCACCCGCCCGCGGGCCCGCGAGGCCAGCTTGCGGCAGGCCGCCTCCGACTTGTCGAGCACCCCGGCGATCTGCTCGAACGGCAGCCCGAACACGTCGTGCAGCACGAACGCCACCCGCTCGGGCGGAGCCAGCGCCCGCATCACCACCAGCATCGCCGTGCCCACCGACTCGTCCACCAGCACCGGCCCGGCCGCGTCCGGCCCGGTCAGCAACGGCTCCGGCAACCACGGCCCCACGTAGTCCTCGTGCCGGACCCTGGCCGACTTCACCACGTTGTACGAGGTCCGCGCCGCGACCGTCAGCAGCCACGCCCGCAGGTTCACCACCTGCGACAGATCCGCGCCGGCCGCCCGCAGCCACACCTCCTGGACGACGTCGTCGGCCTCGGCCACGCTGCCCAGCAGCCGGTAGGCCGCGCCGAAGACCGCCGGACGGTGCAGCTCCCACTCGGTGTCAAGACGCGGGCTCGAACTCACCCCGAAAAGTCTAGGACGCGCCTCCCGCCAGAGACCCGGCGGGCCGCTCTCCCCGGAGGGCTGTCCTGACCGGGCCCTGACTTGTCACACTCGGTCGTAGCCCGGCAACTCGTCGCTGAGGAGAGCTTCGTGACTGTGATCGACGACCTGGCCGCACCGTCGCCCCGCCCGGCCGTACGGGAGAAGCTGCCGCTGCTGCTCGGCGCCCTCGTGACGAGCGCCCCGATCGCGCTGGCCTGCGAGGCGCTGCCCGCCGAGGAGCTCATCCTGATGGGCGGCGGCGTCCCGGTACGGCTGCGCTCGCTGCGCAAGCGCCTGGCCAGGCTCCTGTACGACCAGCGCTACGGCGTCAGCACCACCGACTTCGCCGACCTCGCGGACTTCGGCCTCGACCACCCCGAACGCGTCTACTACTCGCCCGCCCACTGGGGCACGCTGCGCCGGGCGCTGCCCGTGCGGGACGTCGGCGCCCACGACGTGTTCCTCGACCTCGGCGCGGGCAAGGGCCGCATGGTGCTGGAGGCGGCCGGCCGGTACCCGTTCAAGCGGGTGATCGGCGTCGAACTGGCCCCCGAGCTGGCCGAGGTCGCCCGCGCCAACGTGGCCGCGGCCCGGCGCCGCCTGCGCGCGCACGCGGTCCTGCTCGTGCAGTCGGACGTGCTCGACTACGACATCCCCGACGACGTCAGCGTGGTGTTCCTCAACAACCCGTTCCGGGGCGCCACGTTCGCCGCCGCCATGGACCGGCTGCTCGAATCCGCCGACCGCAACCCGCGTCCGATCACGTTGATCTACTTCAACCCCGTCGAGGAGGAGCACCTGCTGCGCACGGGCCGCTTCCGCCACCTCCGCACGGTGACCCCCTGGCGGCGGGCGGACACGGGCGTGTTCGGCACCACCCGCGTCTACACGGTGACCTGACTCAGGCGGCAGGGGAGAAGCGCACCGGCAGCGCCGTGGGGCCGCGGGTGAAGACACCCCGCTCGACCGGGACGAACCCCGGCTCCAGCGTCAGGTCGGGCATGGCGTCGAGCAACTGGTTGACCGCCACCTCGACCTCCGTCTTGGCGAGCAGCGCCCCGACGCAGAAGTGCCGTCCCAGGGCGAAGGCGAGGTGGCGGGCCGCGGCGGTGAACGCGGTCGCGCCGTCGAACTCCGGGCGGAAGATGTCGAAGGAGCCGGGGTCGGTGAAGAACCGCTCGTCCCGGTTCGCGGCGCCGATCAGGCAGATCACGGTGGCCCCGGCGGGCACCACCCCGCCCGCGACCGCCACCTCGGCCGCGGTCTGCCGCATGATCATGTGCACCGGCGGCGTGTAGCGCAGGGTCTCGGCCAGCGCCCGTCCGACGAGATCACGGTCGCGCCGCACGGCCTCCAGTTGCTCGGGATGGCGCAGCAGGTTGGCGAACAGCGAACCCACCGCCTTGTCGGTGGTCTCGCCGCCCGCCGCGAGCAGCAGGCTGCAGAACGCCTTGATCTCCTCGTCGTCCATCCGGGCGCCGTCGATCTCGGCCCGGCACAACGTGGACAGCAGGTCGTCACCCAGCCGCCCGCGCCGCTCCCTGATGATCGGGATCAGGTACGCCGCGAACTCCTCCCGCGTGCGCAGCCCGGCCGCGGTCACCTCGGGGTCGCCGCTCAGGTTGCCGAGGAAGTCGACGACGGTGCCGTACCAGCGCTGGAACCGGTCGTGGTCGGCCTTGTCCAGCCCCAGCATGTCCACGATCACGTTGATCGGGAAGCGCCGCGCGAACGCGTCCACCAGATCGACCGACCCGGTGGAGCGGAACCCGTCGATCAGCTCTCTGGCGTTGCGCTCGATCACCGGCAGGAACGTGCGCCGCAGCTCGCCGCCCCGGAACGCCGGGACCACCAGCGCCCGGCGCACGGCGTGCTCCCGGCCGCTGAGCTGCAGGATCGTGTGCCCGTGCACGGGCGCGACCTGCCACTCGTAGTTGTCGGTGGTGAACGTGTCGTCCTTGAAGGCCCGCATGACGTCGGCGTGGCGGGAGATCACGTAGCTCCGCATGCCCTCGTGCCAGAGCAGCGGCGCCTCGTCGCGCAGCACCTGGTAGGCGGGGTACGGGTCGGCCGCGAACTCGGCCGAGAGGATGTCCGGAAGGTTGCGTGCCGCATCCATCACCATGGGCCGAACGTAACCGATGACGTGCCCGCCGTTACCGCTACAAACGCCTGGCCCGGACGGTAGCCGGGCTCCTTCTCCGCGGTCGCCCTCAGGCCGCGTCGCCGGGCGTCCAGTTCCGTACGGCGGGGGCGTAGCCGGCCGGTTTGTCGGCGACCTTGACGCCGGGGTTGACCAGCCAGCTCTGGTAGGCCGGGGTGAACATGCGGTAGACCGACCCGGGCGGCACGGCACTGGCCGCGTCGAGCCGCTCGCGCGACTCGGCGGGCAGCTCGAAGTCGAGCGCGGCCAGGTTGGCGTCGAGCTGCTCCGCGCTGCTCGCCCCGACGATCGCCGAGGCGATGCCGGGCCGGGTGGCGACCCAGTTGAGCGCGACCTGCGCCATCGGCCTGCCGAGCTCGCCCGCGACGCTCTCCAGCGCCGCCAGCAGTTCCCACTCCCGTTCCGTCCACGCGTGCCCGGCGGCGCCGTCGCCGCTGAGCCGGCCCGTCCCGCTCAGGCCCTGGTCGGCCCGCCGGTACTTGCCGGTCAGGAAGCCGCTGCCGAGCGGGCTCCACGCGGTGATGCCGAGCCCCAGGGTCTGGCCCATGGCGACGTGCTCCAGCTCGATGGTGCGGTCCACGAGCGAGTACGGCAGTTGCAGGCTGACCAGCGGGGCGAGCGAGTGGGCCTCGGCCAGGGTCTGGGCGCGGGCGGCGTACCAGCTCGGCACGTCCGACAGGCCCGCGTACCGGATCTTGCCGGCCCTGGTGAGGTCGTCGAAGGTGCGCATGACCTCCTCGACCGGCGTGATCCGGTCCCAGGTGTGCAGCAGGAACAGATCGACGTGGTCGGTACGCAGGCGGCGCAGCGACGCCTCCAGTGCCCTGATCATGTGCTTGCGCCCGTTGCCCCCGGCGTTCGGGTCGCCGGGATCGACGCTGTTGGTGAACTTGGTGGTGAGCACGACCCGGTCGCGCACGCCGGCCTCGGCGACGAGGTTGCCGAGGATGGTCTCGCTCTCCCCGGCGGTGTAGAAGTCGGCGGTGTCGATGAAGTTGCCGCCGGCTTCGAGGTAGCGGCGGAAGATGGGGCGGGCCTCGTCCTCGGTCTTGCCGTAGGCGGCGTGGAAGCCGCCGGTGCCGAAGTTCATCGTGCCGAGTGCCAGCCTGCTGACCCGCAGGCCGGAGCGGCCGAGCAGGTAATAGTGAGCCATGGACATGGGGCCAGCTTGCGTCGCGGAAAATGGACTCGCAAGTCCAAAAGCGAGTAGGCTGGACCGTGTAGTCCAGACCGGTGGAGGCCGATCGTGCGCACGCTCACCCGTAAAGGAGCCGCGACGCGGCAGCGCATCCTCGAAGGAGCCGCCGCGCTCATCCGCGAACACGGCGTGGCCGCCACCACCCTCGACGACGTCCTGTCGGAGACCGCGACCAGCAAGAGCCAGCTCTTCCACTACTTCCCCGGCGGGCGGGAGGAACTGCTGCTCGCCGTGGCCCGGTTCGAGGCCGGACGGGTGCTGGAGGACCAGCGTCCCCAGCTCGACGACCTGTCCTCCTGGCCCGCCTGGGACGCCTGGCGGGACAAGGTCGTCGATCGTTACCGCCGCCAGGGCCGGCTGTGCCCGCTCAACTCCGTCACCTCCCACCTCGGCGACCGCACGCCGGGGGCGCAGGCGGTGGTCACCGAGCTGATGCGGCGCTGGCAGGCCGAGATCGCCACCGGCGTCCGGCGCATGCAGGACGCCGGGCAGATCGGCCAGGGCCTCGACCCCGACCGCACGGCGGCGGCGATCCTGGCCGGCATCCAGGGCGGCGTGCTCATCCAGATGTCCACCGGGCGGACCACCCACCTGGAGGCGTCCCTCGACCAGAGCCTCGCCTACCTCAAAGATTCGGCGAGACAGGTGTGCGACCGGCGTTGACGGGGTGGCGGTCGTGACGCGAGGCGTTCACAGTGGCATCATGCCGCAGAACACCTTCGACACCCGCCTGGCGGAGACCTACGAGTCCAAATGGCCGGAGCTGTTCGAGCCCGCCGTCGTCGAGCCCGCCGTCGAGTTCCTCGCCGCACTGGCCGGAGCGGGGGCCGCCCTCGAGTTCGGCGTCGGCACCGGCCGCATCGCCCTGCCCCTCAGCCGTCGCGGTGTGCGCGTGCACGGCATCGACCTGTCCACGGCCATGATCGAGCAACTCCGGGCCAAGCCCGGCGCGGAGCGCGTCGGCGTGAGCGCCGGCGACTTCGCCACCACCAAGGTGAGCGGCACGTTCAACCTCGCCTACCTGGTCCGCAACACGATCACCAACCTGACCACGCAGGACGAGCAGGTCGAGTGCTTCCGCAACGCCGCCGCGCACCTCGCGCCCGGCGGCTGCTTCGTCATCGAGGCGTACGTCCCGGAGCTGCGCCGGCTCCCGCCCGGCCAGACCGTCCACCCGTTCACCGTGACACCGGCACACCTGGGGTTCGAGGAGTACGACGTCGCCACCCAACTCGCCGTCACCCACCACTACTGGCTGGCGGACGGCCAGGCCGAGACCTACTCCGCCACCCATCGCTACGTGTGGCCGGCCGAGCTGGACCTCATGGCGCGGCTGGCCGGGATGACGCTGCGCGAACGCTGGGCCGGCTGGCGGCGCGAGCCGTTCACCGGCGACAGCGGGGGGCACGTCTCGGTCTGGGAGAAGACGCACCGCGCCAGAAGGGGCGGCCCGGTGACGCGACGCGCGTGGTGATCCGGTGGGCGAGGTGCCGAGTCCGGTGACCCGTCGCGCGTGGTGACCCCGGCCGCCGGAGTCCCGGGGGCCGGGAGCACGATGGCGCGGCGGTCGTGGACCGCCGCGCCAGGGCCCCCGATGGTCAGCTCGCGCTGCAGGAGACCGTCGGCCAGGTGTAGTTGCCGTTGTGCTGGACGGTCACGCCCCAGTTGTTGCCGTTGCCGTTGGGCTTGGCCGACAGCACCTGGGTGCTGGGATACGTGGCGCTGATGTTCCAGGTGGCGATGATCTTCGCGGGTGAGGGCACGTTCATCGTGACGGTCCAGTTGCTGGAGCCGCTGACCGCGACGTTGAGGTTGTAGCGGTCGCTCCACTGCTGACCGGCCGACAGCGTCGCGG
>NZ_SSXE01000248.1 GCF_021699195.1 Nonomuraea sp. MG754425
CCCATGTACAGGGCCACGAACGCGCTCAGCCCGACGTACACGACCGAGCGGAAGACGATCACCAGCGTCAGCCGGGTGAACGCCGGCCAGTCGTCCCGGCCGGAGCCGGGCACGGCCGCGCGCGCCGCGCCGCCGTCACCGGACAGCGCCCTGATCGCCGGCAGCGTCACGATCGCGCCCAGCACCGCCGGCAGCGCCAGCAGCGGCGAGGCCCCCAGCCCCCACCCCGCCAGCAGCGGCGTCACCAGCACCGGCGCCGTCGCGAAACCGAGCGTCCCGCCCATCGAGAACCAGCTCATCCGCACGTGGCTGCCGGCGCTGGCGGCCCTGGCCAGGCGGGCCGACTCCGGGTGGTAGGCGGCCACCCCCAGCCCGGACAGCGCCGCGGCCAGCCACGTCAGCACATACGAGTCCGTCAGCCCGCTGACCGCCACCCCCGTCCCGGCCACGATCATGCTCACCGGGATCAGCCACGGCATGCGCCGCCGGTCCGTCAGCACGCCGAACAGCGGCTGCACGATCGACGACAGCAGCGTGGCGGCCAGCACGATGCCGGAGACGGCGACGTACCCGTAGCCGCGCCCGGCCACCAGGAACGGCACGAGGGCGGGGACCGCGCCCTGGTAGAAGTCCACGGTGGCGTGACCGGCGGCGAGCATGGGGATCCTGTTCACGCCTCGATCCTGTCCCGGTGCGAAATGGCCCGCTTCCGATAAAATGCCAATCCATGACGGGAATCCGCCACCTGTCCGAAGCCCCCACCGGCCGCCGCGCCCTCGCCCCCGGCGCGGGCATCGACGCGCACCGGCACGACACCCACCAGATCGTCCACGCCTGCCGCGGCGTCATCTCGGTCACCACCGGCGCGGGCACCTGGGTCGCCCCCGCCAACCGCGCCATCTGGGTGCCCGCCGGCACCGTCCACGAGCACCGCGCCCACGGCGACACCGACCTGCGCCTCGTGGGGCTCACGGACAACCCGCTCGGGCTGGACCGGCCGGCGGTGCTGACCGTCGGCCCGCTGCTGCGCGAGCTGATCGTCGCCTACACCGGAGACGCCGCGATCACCGGCGACGGTGAGCGGGCGCGGCTGCTGGCGGTGCTGCTCGACCAGCTCAGGAGCGCTCCCGAGCAACCGCTGCACCTGCCCACAGCGCGCGATCCCCGGCTCGCCGCGGTCTGCGCCGCCCTGCACCGCGACCCGGCCGACGACAGCACCCTGGCGCGGTTCGCCGCGCTGGCCGGCACCAGCGACCGCACGCTGGCCCGCCTGTGCCGCTCCGAGCTGGGCATGACCTTCCCCCAGTGGCGCACCCAGCTCCGCCTCCACCACGCCCTGCTGCTGCTCGCCGACGGCCTGCCGGTGACGGCCGTCGCGCACCGGTGCGGATGGGCCTCGGCGAGCGCGTTCATCGACGTGTTCAGGAGGGCGTTCGGGTACACCCCCGGCCGGCTGCGGCGGTCCTGAGCCGCCGGCTTTACATTGTAGATTCGCTACAATCGGATTCCGTGAGCACATCGAAGGGCAAGGGCGGCACTCCGGCCACCATGGCGCTGACCAAGGCCGAGGCGGAGTTCACGCTCCACCCGTACGAGCACGATTCCGCCGCCCAGGCCTATGGCGAGGAGGCCGCCGACGCGCTCGGCGTGCCGTACGAGCGGATCTTCAAGACGCTGGTCGCGGAGGTCGAGGGCGGGCTGGCCGTGGCGGTCGTGCCGGTGGCGGGCAAGCTCGACCTCAAGGCCCTGGCCGGCGCGCTCGGCGGCAAGCGGGCCGCGATGGCCGACGCGGCGAAGGTCGAGCGCGTCACGGGGTACGTCGTCGGCGGCATCAGCCCGCTCGGGCAGCGCAAGCGGTTGCCGACGGTGGTCGACTCGTCGGCGCTCGGCTTCGAGACGATCTACTTCTCGGCGGGCAGGCGGGGGCTGCAGATCGAGACCGCGCCCGGCAACCTCATCGCGCTCACCCAGGCGGTCACCGCGCCCATCGGCAAGAGCGGCTGAGAGCCCGGCGGGGGCGGCGCGAACACCACCCCCGGCCTCCCCCGCTGCTCACCACCCCGCGCCTGTCGCGGGGACCGTCAGCGTCTCACCACCCGCGCCTGTCGCGACGACCGCCGGCGTCTCACCACCGGCGTCTCACCACCGGCGCCCGCCGCGGCGCTCCTCGGCCGCCCGGCCGTGGCGGCGGCGGCCCGGCGACCAGTCTCCCCGGTCCCGGTGGACCCGGCCCCGCCCGGGCGGCTCCAGCCCGCGGTCAGGACTCAGGGAAGACGGCCACTCCACCGTCGGCGCGCCCGGGCTATGCCCGCGCAGCCACTCGAACAGCCGCCGGTGCCGCCGCCCGAACGGATGGTCGCCGCGCCTCTTCTTGCGCTCCTCCTCGGCCAGCGCCTTCTCCAGCCCCGGCGTGTGCCCGCCGCCGAAGCGCGACATGTCCGGCCGGGGGAAGCCGCGCGGCTCCATCCGCCGCAGCGCGCCGCGCATCGAGTCCACCCAGATCGGCCCCGGCAGCGAGGCCCCCTGCACCGACCCGTAGTACTGGTCGCCGATCTGCACCCCCGTCAGCGGGAAGCGGTAGGAGCCGCGGATGTCCCCCACGCTGACCGCCGCCGCCAGCGCCGGCGTGTAACCGGCGAACCAGGCCGAGGTGTAGCCGTTGTTGGTGCCCGTCTTGCCGGCCGCGGGACGGTCGATGCCCTGCCCCTTCATCGTGCCCTGCTCGAACACGCCCTCCAGCACGTGGTTGACCGCGTCCGCGATGGGCCGCTCGATGACCTGCTCGCACGACGGCGGCACGTGCGTGCGCTGCCCGTCCCTGCCGACGATCTCCACGATGGCCAGCGGCCGGCAGTACAGCCCCCTGCCCGCGAACGCCGCGAACGAGGCCGCCACCGTCACCGGGTCCATCTCGTTGACCCCGAGCGTGAACGTCGGCACCTCCTTCAGCGGCTCGCCGTCCGCCCTGGTGGCGCCGAGCGTCCTGGCCATGCGCACCACGTTGCAGAGCCCGACCTTGCGCTCCAGCATCATGTAGAAGATGTTCACCGACTTCCAGGTGCCGGTCTCGATGCTGTGCGGCCCGCCCTCGCCCTCGCCGCTGGCGTTGAGCACGCGGGTGTCGGGGTCGTTGACCGGACGGCCCGAGCAGTCGCGGTAGCCCTGCCCCGGCACCAGCGAGCCGGGCGTCTGGAAGCCGTCGCCGAAGCGCCAGCCCTGCTGCAACGCGGTGGCCAGGGTGAACACCTTGAACGTGGAGCCGGCCTGGAAGCCCTGCCCGCCCCCGTGCGCCACGTCGGCCGGCAGGTTGAACGTGGTCTTCGGGCCGTTCTTGCGGTTGCCGGGGTTGCGGCCGAAACGTTTGCTGGCGGCCATCGCCCTGATCCGCCCGGTACGCGGCTCCACCATGGCCTCGGCGGCCACCTCGGTGTCCTCGGGCGAGACGCGCTGGCGGATGGCCCGTTCGGCGGCCCGCTGCGCGATGGGGTCGAGGCTGGTCCTGATCGTCAGGCCGCCTCTGGCCATCCTGGTCTGGCGCTCGCGCGCGGTGTTGCCGAAGACGGGGTTCGACAGCAGCTCGCGCTGCACGTACAGGCAGTAGAACGGGTACTTGCTCTGCGCGCAGCCGCCGGGCTCGGGGCGCAGCCGGATGTCCAGCGGCGCGGCCTTGGCCTGGGCCGCCTCCTGCTGGGTGATCTGCTTGAGGCCGGCCATGCGGTCGAGCACGAGGTCGCGGCGCGTCCTGAGCCGCGCGCGGTGCGACTGCCCGAGCGAGGGGTCGGTCGAGTACGGCATGCGCACCGCCCCCGCCAGCGTGGCCGCCTGGGTCAGCGTGAGCTGGGCGGCCGAGGTGGAGAAGAACCGTCGGGCCGCCGCCTCCACCCCGTGCGCGCCGGCGCCGAAGTAGGCGATGTTCAGGTACCGCTCCAGGATCTCGTCCTTGCGGTACTTCTTCTCCAGGGCCAGCGCGTACCGCAGCTCGGTGATCTTGCGGGCCAGGTTCGGGGCCCGCGCCCGGTCGCGTTCGGCGTCGCTGCGCGCGCTCTCCACCAGGATGTTCTTGACGAGCTGCTGGGTCAGGGAGGAGCCGCCCTGCCGGATGCCGCCCGCCTGGGTGTTGGTGAGCAGCGCGCGGAAGGTGCCCCGGACGTCGAGGCCGCCGTGCTCGTAGAAGCGGGCGTCCTCGATGGCGACGATGGCCTTGCGCATCACGGGGGCGACCGAGCCGAGCCGGACGGCCGTCCTGTTGGCCTCGTAGAACTGGGCGAACGGCCGGCCGTCCTTGTCCAGCAGCCTGGTCACCTGGGCGAGCGGCTCCTCGCGGGGGGCGGGCGGCAACTCCACGAAGGTGTTCGTGACGCTCTTCGCCGCGAGGCCGCCACCGGTCACCAGCGGCGCGGCCAGGGCGCCCGCCAGCACCCCGCCGAGCGCCCCGGCCACCCCGAGCGCCACGACGGATCTGAGTACGGTCACGTCAGATGGTCTGCGACGTCCCGATCGTCGGCAAACGCCCGCTTCCGACCTCTTTACCGTTGGCGAGTGATGTTCAGACCGAGTGACACGAACTGCTCGAACGGCCGGTGGTAGCCGCGCTCGATGTGGTGCACGCCGCGCAGCGTGGACGACCCGTCGGCCACCGCCGCCGCCAGCACCGCCGAGAACCCGGCCCGGATGTCGGGCAGCGTCACGTCGGCGCCCCTGAGCCTGGACACGCCGCGCACGACGGCCGAGTGACGGGCGTTGGTGTCGTGGTAGCGGCAGGCGGGCCCGCCGAGGCACTGGTCGAACACCTCGATCTCGCAGCCCATCTTCTGCAGCGCGGGCACGTACACCAGGCGGTTCTCGAAGACCGTCTCGTGCAGCACCGACATGCCCTGGCTCTGCGTGAACAGCACCATGAGCGGCGTCTGCCAGTCGGTCATGAACCCGGGGTGGGTGTCGGTCTGCACGGCCGCCGAGCGCAGGCCCTCGGGGGGCGCGGTGGCGCACAGGTACTCGTCGTTGATGTCGAACCGGGCCCCCATCCTGGCCAGCGTGGTGATCGCGGTGACCAGGCGGTCCTGCGGGCAGCCGTGCACGCGTACCTCGCCCTGGGTGACCAGCCCCGCCGCCAGGTACGAGAACGCCTCGATGCGGTCGCCGGTCAGCCAGGTGGAGGCGCCGCGCAGCCGTTCGACGCCCTCGATGACGATCCTGCGGTCGGGCGACAGCTCGATCCTGGCCCCCATCCGCTGCAGGAACAGCGCCAGCTCGACCACCTCGGGCTCCATGGCGGCGTTCTTCAGCACGGTCTTGCCCTCGGCCAGCACCGCCGACATCAGCACCGTCTCCGTGGCCCCCACGCTCGGGTACGGCAGTTCGAGGCGGGTGCCGTTGAGGCGTCTGGCCTTGGCGAAGATGCCGGACTCGCCCACCTCCACCTCCGCGCCCATCGAGCGCAGGGCCTCCACGTGGAAGTTCACCGGCCGCCGCCCGATCGGGTCGCCGCCGACCAGCGGCACGAACGCCTCCCCCGCCAGGTGCAGCAGCGGGCCGAGCATGAGGATCGGAATGCGGTTGAGGCCGGTGAACGCGTCGGGGACCCGGGGCACGATCTCCGCGCCCTTCTCGATCCTGATCTCAGTGCCGGAGATCTCGACGTGGATGCCGAGCGCCCGCAGCATCTCGGCCGTGATGCCCACCTCGCCCACCTCGGGGGCGTTGTGGATGCTGCTCTCGCCGTTGCCGAGCATGGCCGCGACCATGTGCTTGGACACGCCGTTCTTCGAACCGCGCACTTCGACGTCTCCCCGGAGCGGGCCGGAGGGTTCAATCAGCCAGGACTCTTCTGCAATCACGGAGTGAGCCTAACCGGGGGATACCATCGAGCTGATTCGGACGTACATGTGAGGGGGAGTGGCGTGACGAGGGAAGTACGCGCATTTGCGGTAACTGTCCTCACACTCGCCGCTCTCGGGGTCGCGGCCGGACTGCTCTGGTCAGGTCTGACACCGCGGGCGCCGTACCAGGTCACCGAGCGCGGCACGATCCTGGCCGACCCGACCACGCAGGCGCTGATCGCCGCCGACGGCTGGTTCGCGGTGATCACGGGCGGGCTGGGGCTGCTGTGCGGCGGGGTCGCCTGGTTCGCGGCGCGGCAGTGGATGCTGCCGGTGCTGATCGGGTTGTGCGCGGGCGGGGTGCTGGCCGCGTTCCTGACGTTGTGGACCGGGTCCACGTTCACGCTCGGGGCCGTCACGGTGGAGGCGTCCGCGGTGCCCGGGGCGAAGATCGTCCCGGGCGCGCTGAAGCTGACCGCCAACGGCGTGCTGGTGTCCTGGCCGCTGCTGGCCGTGGGGTTCTTCGGGCTGCTCGAAGGCATGCACGGCTACCGGGAGTCGCCGCTCCGGCAGCCGTACGGCGGCATGGGGCCGATCTGACCGCCCGCCCTAGAGGGACGGCCGGCGCGAGCCGTGTCCGGTCGCCTGCTCGAAGGCGCGCGCCACGCGCAGCACCCTGGCGTCCTCGAACGGCCTGCCCACGATCTGCACCCCCACCGGCAGCCCGTCGTCGGTGAACCCCGCCGGCACCGAGGCGGCCGGCGAGTGCAGCACGCTGATCCAGTACGCCGAGCGCATCCACGACAGGTAGTCGGGCAGCCGCTCACCGTTGATCTCGCTGACGTGCGGCTGCTCCACCGGGAACGGCGGCACCTGGCTGACCGGCGCGATCAGCACGTCGTAGGTGTCGAAGAAGGCGGCCATGCGCTGGTAGAGGTCGCTGCGCGCCTTCTCGGCCCTGGCCAGGTCGGCCCCGGTGACCTGGCGGCCCTGCTCGACGTTCCAGGCCGTGTTGGGGCCGAGCCCGCTCTTGTCGCCGTGGACGAGCAGGTAGTTCCACGCCCGGTAGGTCCGGAACGCGTCCTCGGCCCCGGTCAGGTCCAGCTCGACCAGCTCCACGCGGGCGCCGAGCCGCTCGAACACCCCGGGCGCCGTGGCGGTCACCGCCGCCGTCCGCGGATCGACGGGCAGCCCGCCCAGGTCGGGGCTCCACGCCACGCGCAGCCCCGCCACCCCCTCCTCCGGCTCGGGCGCGAACACCTCCTTGATCGCGTACGGCGACCGCCGGTCGAACCCGGCGACGGCCCCGAGCATCAGCGTCGCGTCCTCGACCGTCCTGGCCATCGGCCCGGAGACGGCCAGCGTGTACCAGGCGGCGACGTCGGAGACGCCGGGCACCCGGCCGGGCGTGGGCCGCAGGCCGACCACGTTGCAGAAGGAGGCCGGGTTGCGCAGGGAGCCGCCCATGTCGGAGCCGTCGGCCAGCGGGATCATGCCGCTGGCCAGCGCGGCGGCGGCCCCTCCGCTGCTGCCGCCGGCGGACTTGGACAGGTCGTAGGGGTTCCTGGTCGCACCGAACACCTCGTTGACGGTGTGGGAGCCGGTGCCGAATTCCGGGGTGTTGGTCTTGCCCACGGTGACGGCCCCGGCCGCGCGCAGCCGCCGGACGATCAGGTCGTCCTGGTCGGGCACGTGGCCGGCGAACAGCGGCGACCCGTACGTGGTCCGGATCCCGGCGGTGTCGACGAGGTCCTTGTGCGCGACCGGCACGCCGTGCAGCGCTCCGGCCGTCCCGTCGGCCGGCAGCGCGTGGTCGGCGGCCTTGGCCGCCTCCATGGCCCGCTCGGCGACGAGGGTGACGATGGCGTTGACTCGGGGGTTGACCTCTTCGATGCGGTCGAGGTGGGCCTGGAGGACCTCCACGGCGCTCACCTGACGGGTCCGGATGAGGCGGGCCAGTTCGGTCGCGGTCACGTAGTGCAGTTCGCTCACGTCTGCGATCCTGCCCCACGCGCGCCGCGACGGCCATCGCCCCGGGCCGGCCGGGGATCATGTCGCGCGGACGGCCCTGGCCGGCCCGCCCGCGCGGACCGGCGCGCCGCGGCCCCCGCGCTCAGCGGCGCCGATATCCTCGATGCTCACACTGGGTAATCAAGGAGTCACCGGGTGCGGACGCAGACCGACGAGGGATACACGCACGCGCTGGGCAACCGCCAGGTCCAGATGATCGCCATCGGCGGGGCCATCGGCGTGGGCCTGTTCCTGGGCGCCGGAGGCCGCCTCGCCGCCGCGGGCCCCGCGCTCGTGCTCTCCTACGCCGCCGCCGGGATAGCCGCCTTCTTCGTCATGCGGGCGCTCGGCGAACTCGTGCTCTACCGCCCCGCGTCGGGCTCGTTCGTCGAGTACGCCGGCGAGTTCATCGGCCCGTGGGCGGCCTTCGCCAGCGGCTGGATGTACTGGATCAACTGGGCCTTCACCGGCATCGCCGAACTGACCGCGATCGCCGCCTACGTCCACTACTGGGCCCCGGCCTTCCCCGAGTGGCTCACGGCGCTCATCACGCTCGGCTTCGTCATGGCGGTCAACCTGCTGTCGGTGCGCCTGTTCGGCGAACTGGAGTTCTGGTTCGCCATGCTCAAGGTGCTGGCCATCACCATCTTCCTGGTCGTGGGCCTGGTGCTGGTGGTGTTCGCGGTCGGCGGCGCGAGCCCCGGCAACCTGGTCGCGCACGGCGGGCTCTTCCCGACCGGGTTCCCGATGGTGCTGATGAGCCTGCAGTCGGTGGTGTTCGCCTACGCCTCGATCGAGCTGGTCGGCATCGCGGCGGGCGAGACGGCCAAGCCGCGCGAGGTCATGCCGCGGGCCATCAACGGCGTGGTGTGGCGGATCGCGATCTTCTACGTGGGCTCGGTGCTGCTGCTGGCCATGGTCCTGCCGTGGACCGCCTACCGCGCGGGCGTCTCGCCGTTCGTGACGGTCTTCTCCGGCCTCGGCGTCCCGTGGGCGGCCGACGCGATGAACCTCGTCGTGATCACCGCGGCGCTGTCGTCCTGCAACTCCGGCCTGTACGCCACGGGCCGCATCCTGCGCTCGATGGCCATGAAGCGCGAGGCGCCCCGGTTCGCCGGGACGCTCAGCTCCCGGCACGTGCCGATCGGCGGCGTGCTGTTCACCGCGATCATGTTCCTGTCCGGGGTGGCGCTGTTCTACTTCCTGCCCGAGCGGGCCTTCAACATCGCCACCGCCGTGGCGTCGCTGGGGGTGGTCAGCACCTGGGGCGTGCTGGTGTACTGCCAGACCCGGCTGCGCCGCACCGGGCACCGCTCCGCGTTCCCGATGCCCGGCTCGCCGTACACCAACTGGGCCACGCTGGGCTTCCTCGCGCTGGTGGTGCTGCTGATGCCGTTCGCCGACGAGGACCAGCGGGTGGCCTTCTACCTCAGCCCGGTCCTGGTCGGCGGCATCGCCCTGGGGTGGGCGGCCGTGTGCCGGCGGCGCGCCCGCGTGCTGGCCCCGGCCGCCCCCGTCTCCTCGCCGGAATCCGGCTGAGCCGCGTCCGCGTACGCGCTCTGACCCTCCGGACACGCCCGCGCCGATCTACGGCTGGGTAGTCTCGATGGCGCCAGCACAGGAGTCGCCGCTCGGGGAGGTCGCACTGGACGGGGCGAGAAGGAAGATCGTCCAGACGGCGGCGGCGGTCGCGATCGGCGTCGCGCTGGCCGTGGCCTGCCTGCCGCTGGGCGTCTACCGGAGCCTGGCCTGCGCCGTGCTCGACGCGGGCTGTCCCACCGGCTCCGCGCCGCGCGGCGAGTTACCGCGAGTGACCCCGCTGACGCCGGTGCAGGTCGCCCAGGGCGGCGGGTACGTCGCGCTCGGCGACTCCTACTCCTCCGGCGAGGGGGTGTGGTCGCTGGACCAGGCGCCGGTCAACGACGGGGCCGGCCGCTGCCACCGCTCGACGGGCTCGTACGTGCCGCTGGTCGCCGAGGCGTTCGAGTTCGGCGGCGGCACCGCCTTCTACGCCTGCAGCGGCGCCACCACCCGCGAGCTCCTGTCGGGCCAGCACGGCCAGCCGCCCCAGATCACCCGTGTGAGCGCCGGCACCAGCCTGGTGACCCTCAGCATCGGGGGCAACGACGCCGGCTTCAGCAAGGTGCTCACCGGCTGCATCGTCAAGCTCCCGTGGTCGTCGGCCTGCGTCGACCAGGACGCCGCGGTCGGCCGGCGCATCGAGGAGCTGCGGACGAGCATGCTCGAGGTGCTCAGGGAAGTGCGCGTGCGCGCGCCGCAGGCCCGCGTCATCGTGCTCGGCTACCCGCGCCCGTTCCCCCAGGACCCGGTGGAGGACGTCGACAACCTGAGCGCGGCCGACCAGCGCTGGCTGAACGGCGTGGCCCGGCGGCTCAACGACACGGTCGGCTCGGTGGTGGCGGACTTCGACCGGGCCATCGCGGCGTTCGGCGCGCCGGGCAGCGCCGAGTACATCGACGCCTACGACGCGTTCGCGGGCCACGAGGTGGGCCGGCCGCGCCCGTTCCTGAACGGGCTGGCCGTGGACATGGACGAGCTGCAGGTCAACGCGCGCAGCTACCACCCGACGGGCGACGGCTACCGCCGCTTCGCGGAGCTGATCACCAAGCAGGTGGCCGACGGACCCGGCCGTCCGATGCACAACGTGCGGGTCACCGGCGCGAGCGCTCCTCAGCCAGGTGCAGCCCCGCCTCGATGACGGCGTTCATGATGGCCGAGAGCCGCGACTCGCCGAGCGCGGGCGCGCGCACGGCCATCCGGGCCACGACGTCGCGCTCCCTGCCCAGGTCGCGCCCGGCGAACCCGCCGACCGGCTTGAGCCGTTGCACGACGCCGGCCAGTTCGGCCCGCCGGGCCAGCAGGGTGGCCAGCGCGGCGTCCACCCGGTCGATCGCCTGCCGGCACCCGGGCAGCGTGTCGGGCCGCTCGTCGCGCAGCAGCGCGCCGACGACCGTCACGGCCTCCTCGGCGACCCGCCGCCCGGCAGCCGAACCCGGGACCGATCCCACGGCTGGGCCCGCGCCGATGACGAGCCCGTCGGCCCCGGCCGCGACGGCAGCGGCCGACAGGCCGAGGTCGGCGGAGACGTCCACCAGCGCCGGACGGCCCGAGGCGGCCCGAGCGGCCCGCACGAGCGCCAGATCGGGACGGCCGCCCGCCTCGCAGAGGATCACCCGCCCGTCGCCCTCGGCCGCACAGTAGGCGGCCAGCCCCAGCCACTCCTCCATCGAGGCCGCGGGCCGGCGCTCGACGACCACCGGCAGCCCGAGGCCGGCCGCGGCGCGGACGAGGGGGATGTCGCGCGTCCACGACGCCCCCACCACCACGGCCTCGGCCTGCTCGGCGATCGCGGGCAGATCGGCCGCCGTGGCCGGCTCCACGAGCGTGGCGCCCTCCCGTGGCAGCGCGCGCGGGCCGGTGCGCAGGCTCACCCGGCCGCCGATCACCACGGCGGGCCCCGCGCCCACGAGGAGGTCGCCCACGGCGATCACGTGTCGTTCCAAGGTCGATGACATTCCGACTCCCGTCCGGCCGGCCCTCGGAGCCGGCGGAAAAACCAAAGAGGCAGAGACGGGTGTCTCTGCCTCGTGCCGACTCCAGGAGGTCGCTAGCTCACGACCGGCTCTCCCGGAGCCGGCTCGGTAAACGCGTCGCGACGACAAGTCATATCTGAACCCTACACCCCCGCCTCGACCTGCTGGGCGGCACTTCTCGCATAGCGGACTGTCCTTCAGGCGAGTCGCCGATGATCCCTGCCCGTGAGAGTATTTCTTGGCCTAGAGGAGGGTTTGAGGCCGTTGATGTCGGATCGCAAGCAGGACGGACGCCGCATCGCCGGCCGCTACGAGCTGCAGGAACCCATCGGCAGGGGCGGAATGGGCATCGTGTGGCGAGCCTATGACGAACTGCTCGATCGCACGGTCGCGGTCAAGGAGGTCAGGTACGCCGCCGCGCTGGGCGAAGAGGTGCAGTTGCTCAACCGGCGCACCATGCGCGAGGCGAGGGCGGCGGCGAGGTTCGAGCACCCCAACGTGATCGTCGTGCACGACGTGATCGAGGAGGACGACCGGCCCTGGATCGTCATGCAGCTCGTCCCGTCACGCTCCCTGGGCACCGTGATCAAGCAGGACGGGCCGCTGCCGCCGAAGCGGGTGGTGGAGATCGGCCTGGCCATGCTCGACGCGCTGCACCGCGCCCACGAGGCGGGCGTGCTGCACCGCGACGTCAAGCCCGAGAACGTGCTGCTGGCCCACGACGGCCGCGTCGTGCTCACCGACTTCGGCATCGCCACGCTCGAGACCGAGACACAGCTCACCGTGACCGGCCTGGCGGGCACGCCGGCGTTCATCGCGCCCGAGCGGCTCAAGGGGCTGCCCGCGCGCCGCGAGTCCGACCTGTGGTCGCTGGGCGCCACGCTGTACACGGCCGTGGAGGGCCGCTCCCCGCACGAGCGCGGGATGGCGCTGGCCACCATGCACGCCGTGCTCACCGACGAGCCCGACCCGGCCACGCACTCCGGCCCGCTCGCCGACGTGATCAGCGGCCTGCTGGTCAAGGAGCCGGTGCAGCGGCTGTCGTACGAGGAGACGCAGCGCATGCTGCGCCGCTCCCTGGCCCAGATGAACGCCGAACTGCTCGCGCCGCCGCTGCCTGATCCCGGCCCGCCGCCCACCGCGCAGTTCCCCGCCGCGCAGGAGCTGCGCGTGCCGCCCCCGGCCGAGCCGCAGCGCCCCGCCGCGCCGCCGGCCAAGCCGAAGCGGCCGGGCCCGGCCAAGGCCAGGCGCCCGTACGCGCCCGTCGAGGACGACACCCCGACGGACCCGAACCTGCGCGCCGCGGCCGCCGCCCCGGCCCTGCAGGAGGCCATGCCGGAGACCGGCACGCGCATCCCCCGCACGCAGGCGGCGCAGCCCCCGCGCGCCCCCGCCGAGTCCACGACGGACGCGGCCAGGCCGGAGCAGCGCCGCGCCGGCGTGATCATCGCGGCGGCGGTGGCGGTCCTGCTGGTGGCGGGCGTGGGCGGCTTCCTCGGCCTGCGCTCGGCCCCCGACGAGGACCCCGGGCAGGACACCGGCGCGCACGCGGCGGCCGTCACGGCGAGCACGCAGTCGTCGCCCGACG
>NZ_SSXE01000249.1 GCF_021699195.1 Nonomuraea sp. MG754425
CCAGCAGCTTCAACTCCCGCTCAACCTCCCGCCCGCGGCATCACCGCCAGACTCACGACGCACCGGATCGGCCGGTCGGCGGGACCGGGGCGGGCGGTGAGGGCGGGCGTGGCACCCGGGTGACCGGGAACGGCAACGCCAGCTGACGTCCCCGCGCGCCGGCCGATCCGGTGCGTCGTGAGTCTGGCGGTGATGCCGCGGGCGGGAGGTTGAGCGGGAGTTGAAGCTGCTGGTGGCCACGAAGCTGCTGGTGGCCGCGTGGTCCTGGCGGGGTGGGCGTATTCACTGGTGCTGTTCCTCCCGTGGTCGTGGGGCCGGCTGCCGGTTGGGCTCCTGCTGGTCCGCCGCGTGGCTGGGGAGGGCGTCGTCGGCTTCCTGCGGTGCCGGGCGGGCGGCCGGGGCGACGCGCCGTTCCGGCGTTCTTCGTGGCGGTGCGGGCGGCCCGGCCGCCGGTTTTGGTCAGGGCGGCCTTGGCCAGGCCGAGCGTCTTGTAAACGATCAGGGTTTTGACCAGGCGGTTCAGCATCTGGGGCTGGGAGGACTGCCAGACGGAGCGGGCGACCCAGCCGGGGATCTTGATCAGGATGAACAGCAGGCCGATCAGCACCAGGGTGTCGATGGCGCGGGTGACGATGGGTTTGACCGCCGCCAGGGCAGGCTGGCTGGGGCCGGTGGTGAAGGCGTCGGTTGAGTCGGTGAAGTACACCTTGAACGCCAGAATGAGCACGAGCGCCTGCAGGACCTGCATGACCAGGACGCCGGTGAAGGCGCGCCACCACAGGCGGGCGATGTGCTCGGTCTGCGGCAGCGCGTGACACAGCAGCGCCAGCGGCGCGGCGATCATCAGGAACAGCAGCAGCGCGACCCGGATGATCGCGATGAAGGCCAGGATGAGGCCCATCACCACGGCCAGGCCGATCATCCAGATCAGGAACACCTGCGGGCCCTGCAGCTGGCCGACCGGGTTGGCGAGCTTGTTGGCGATCAGGTCACCGGCCCGCTTGCCGTCCACTCCTTCCTCGAGCAGCGCGCCGATCAGACCGTTGGCCAGGTCGATCGCGTACTGGCAGAGGGTGAGCGAGAAGTTCAGCGTGATCGCGGCGACCACCATCCGGGGTGCGATCTCGGAGGCGGTGGTGGAGGTCTGCACGCTGCCGTACGCCATAACGATCACACCACCTGCCAGCACGAACAGGCCGAGCAGCGCGTTGGCCACCATCCGCACGTGCGTGGACAGCTCCTGCACCCGGGCCACCATGTCCGGCGGTGGCGCGGACAGCAGCAGCGTGCCCGCCGCCTGGAAGGCAGGCTGGATGGCCTCGGTGACGATGGCGCCGAACCAGCCGTTCAACGCCTGGTTGATCTTGCAGCCGAAGTCCAGCCACCCGCACTCCTCGGCTCCCCCGTCCGACCCCGGTTTCGGCGTCGGGGTCGGTTCCGGCTGCGCCGGGGCCGTTGGCGCGGTGCTGGGGATCGGATGGACCGGCGGCGTCAGCATCGGCCCTGCCGGCGCCGTCGGCGTAGCGGCCGGTGCGGGTGCGGCGGGCACTGTGGGCTGGGGGTTGGCCGTCGGCAACGGTGCTGCCGGTGGCGGGTCTGGTTCGGCGGCTGCCGGAGCGGCCGTGACGGTGAACGTGATGGCGATGATCACGAGAACCTGCGCCATGCGGCGTCTCGTGTTGATGAGCAGCGTGCTCGCCGTGCGTGGGTCGGGTGGCGGGCGGGTCACGTCAGGCCCCGACGATGCCTTTGAGGACGCTGACCAGCAGCGGCGCCAGTACCGCGATGCCGTAGCCGAGAGCGGCGTAACGCAGCGTCTTCTTGGCCGACTCCACTTCGCCGGGGTCGCCGCCGGCCAGGATGTATCGGACTCCGCCGACGGTCAGGAACAGAGTGGCGAGGGCGACCAGCAGGCCGATGATGACGTTGCGCAGGTTGTCGATCACTTTGTTCAGCGAGCCCGCGCCCTTCCCGCCTTCTTCGGCGGCCAGGGTCGTGACGGTGGAGAAGACGGAATCGGCCGTGGCGGTGGGTGTGGCGGTGGCTTGGGCGAGGTGGGCCAGGGCCAGTTCCAGGAGTGTGCCGAAGGTGACGGCGCCCAGGACGACGGTGGTGATGAGCAGTGCCTTGCGGGTGGTGGAGCGGGTGCGTGGGATCACGGCTGCCTCCCGGGCAGAGTGGTTGATCGGGCAGGGTGACGATGGGTTCGTAGGTCGAGCAGGTGGGTGTGGTGGCTGGCTGGCTGGGTGAGAGGCGGCGCGGAGGTGCCGGGTCCGGTCGCGGGGCCGGGTGGGCGTCCTCCTTGGGCGGTGCGTGGTGGGCTGGGCCGGGTGACAGGGACCGGTGACCAGGTACAGGCCCTCGCTGCCGGATCCGCGGTGCCCTCCGCGCTGTCCTCTCAGTGGTTAAAAGACCTGGGTGAAAGGCCGAGTTCGGACATGAGGGCCAGCGGATTTTGTGCAGTCTTTGCTGGCTGCTCGCCGCCGACCAGCGGTGCGATCGCTACAGGTCGCGGGACAACTGGCCGCGCTGGAGTGCCTGCTGCAGGGCAGTTTCCGCGCGCCGGCGGCGCTTGAGCGCGGCGCAGTAGAGCAGGCCCCGGCGACGGCAGAAGGAGCTGAGCGACACCCCATCCAGCCGGGTGGCGGCGATCAGCTCCGCTTCCAACTCGGTGATGACGCCTTGAGTGACGGCCTCGGCCAGGAGCACGTCAGGATGACCGGGCGGGTAGATGAGCGCCTGCTGGCCGCTGTCGGCGCGGTCGGACAGGTCCGGGTCAGCCAGCGGGCCGGGCCGGTCGATGGCGTGGGCGCGGACGACGGCGATGTGAGTCAGCCGGGAGAGCCGCAGCAGTGGGTGGGACCAGGCCAGGTTCACCCGGCACAGAGCTTCCATGTAGGCGGCCAGGATGTCGGCTTCCAGATCCTCGCGGTCGACCCGCTCGGCCGGAATCTTGTCAGCGAGCGCACCGATGAGGCGGCGCAGCATCGGGATAGCCAGTGCGACGGCGGCGACCATCCACGCTCCCCGGTGGGCGCGGGCCTGGCTGATGAGATGCCGCCACACCTGGTCACGGGTGGTACGGGAGCAGGACGGGTGCAGCAGCATCGCCGGCAACTCGTTCAGCGGGATGGGCCGGGCGGGAAGCCCATGCCCGAGCAGTGCGCCGTCGAGCGAGAGCGGGGCAGGGCCCCGCATGAGTAGGGCGAAGGCGTGCTCGGCCACATCCAGCGGCAGCGACCCGCCCCGGCCGCATGGGCTGCCGCCGAGATCCTCGGACGCCTCGCTGGGCTGCGCGGTGTCCACGTCGAGGTCGACGGCGGGCAACGCTTCGATCGGGCGGGTCGTGGGCGCACCGTTCAGGTCGGCGCGGACGGCGGCCGGGCTGGTCAGGGTCGGGCCGTTGGCGGCCGGGTTGCTGGTGGTGATGGGGTTGGTGGTGGCGTCCGTGGCGAGGTGGACCGAAGGGTGAGACATGGCGAGGCTCCCGATGAGGCGTGGTCGGTTCGGACATCGCCATGTCGCCAGAGAGCCTGGACAGGAATCGGGCAGGAGCCGGGCAGGAAGTGATCAGACATCGGGCACGGCAAAGATCACACCAAGCTGTGATCATGCTCCGGAACCGTTGATGACCTGCGGAAACGCCGGTATGCCGGGCTTGTGCGCGTCGGGTTGACGACAGGTGCTGTCCCTGACGTCGCGCCCGGAAAGCGGTGTTGACCTGCGGTTACGGGACGCCGCCGAGAATCTCGGGTCAAGTTAGCGTCAACCGAGTGGACCGGAGCGCGCACCCGTGGGTTCTGGATTGCCTCTGCCGGGTTCGGGCTGCAGCGCGGCCGGTCAGAGGCCCTCGTCCGGGTTGCGTAGGGGCGGAGTGCTGGGTGCGCTGGTGCGGCGTATGCGGGCCTCGGCCTGGGCGTTGGCGATGACGGCCGAGACGGCCTCGGCGGAACGGCGGGCCGCCAGGTCCCGGACCTCCTGGGGCGGGTCACGGTCATCGATGATGAACAACGTTCCGTCGTTGGTGACATGGGTCCGGGCGTTCCAGCCGACCTGGCGGCCCGCCGCCCGCGCGGCTCGCCGGACCTCGGCCACCTCGCCCAGGTCGGCGACTGCTTCGCGGGTGAGGACGAGTTGGCCGTAGAAGCCGCGGTCCTCGGGTTTGAGGCCGGCGGACATCATCGCCTTGATCTGGTCGACGAGCTTGGCGAAGCGGCGCTCGGCCAGTTCGTCCTTCCGGCTCGGCATGCAGATCGCCCCTGGCTCACCCGTCTCGGTGCGTTCTCTTCCCAGAGTAGGTGGCGTCGTTCAAGGACGGTTGTCCTGTTGCAGCGAAGGTTGAGCATTATCACTGAAGGTTGAGTGACTGACGGGCAGCGGGGCTGAAATGCAGGTGCCCAAGGGCGGGGCACGCAGGCAAGATCTCAGCATGTCTACCGACGTCAGCGGGATGATCGAGTGCCGACCGGGTGCCCGCCTTTGGGGTCCGGAAGATGAGGACTCTGTGTGGCAGGCCGCCATCGACCTCTTCTTGCTCAACAGCGGCAACGCTTACGACGGACTCGCCTGTCTCTTCGGGATTCGCAACACCTTCGGCTTTCGCCCTGTGGCTGAAGGCCGTGGCTTTCCCCACGACGCCTCGGAGGGGCTGACCAGTGAGTTCGCCGGCTATGGCGGACCTGCCGACGTGTTCGGGACGACGTGGCTCACTTGGGCTGAGGTCGCCTCTGTCGACTGGACGGAGACGGACAGCTCCGGCAGGCGAAGCCGCGGCATGGTCGCAGGCGACGAGAGCGACTGGGGCCCGGTGTGGAGCGTGATGCGCACGCTCAGCGAAGTGCACGGCGCGCAGAACGTACGGCTCGTCGTCTGGTTCCACTGATCACACGGGCTGGTCAGCCACGGCGCCGAGTAACAACTGGGCCTTGCGCTAGCCCACATGGCCGCCAGTTGTCACCACGTATTACCAGCCCGGGAAACTGCGGTCACCCTTGTTCCAGCGGAACCCGCGTACCGGCGCCACATCTTCGAACCGGACGTTCCCACCCGGCGCCCAACGCGACACGTCGACGCCGCCCGTCATCGAAGAAGTCCAGGTCGAAGGCGCTGAGCACGGGATCGCTGTAGGCGTGTAACGGTTCTTCTACCGTCTCCCCAGACAGCCAGGCTTCAGCGGTCACTCAAACTTCGGTGAGAAACCTAGCGTTCACCAACCTTCGGTGACAATGCTCAAACTTCGCTGCAAAAGAACAACGGTCGGCCGTGGTGGAGCTGTCCCGTGACAGGCGATCTTCCTTTTTGCCAGTGAATCTTGCTCATGGGGCGGGTTCTGCCACTACGGTTTGCTCATGTACTGATCGTTTTTGGGCTGGATGGTGGCCTGTGGGCGGTGCCGCTGCCGAGCGGCTTGAGGGGCTTGACTGGCCGGTCGAGCTGGATTTTGTTGATGCGCTTGGGGCCGAGCGTCGGGTGACGTCCTCGTCGTGCTCGGGGGTGCGGTTCGAGGATGTGAGGCCGGTGCGCTCCTTCCAGTGGTCTCCGGGGCTCGAGCATTTCCCGGGCTGGTGGTGGGCGGCGACGACCGGACGTCATGTCGGTTATGAGTCCTGGCTGGAACGCGATCATGTTCAGGCTTTGGACTTCGACCGGGAGATCATGGGGATCGCTTCGCAGCCGTTTTGGCTGCGCTGGGAGGGCGAGCGGGGCTGGCGGCGGCATGCGCCGGACTACTTCGCTCGGCGGGTGGACGGGACGGGCGTGGTCGTCGATGTCCGCGCCGATGACCGGATCGAGGACAGGGACGCCGAGGCATTCGCAGTGACCGCGCGGCTGTGTGCTCTGGTGGGCTGGGAGTTCCGGCGGGTGGGAGAGATCGACCCGGTCCTGCGGGCGAATGTTCGGTGGTTGTCCCGCTACCGGCATCCGCGATGCGCTGGCCGCTCCGAGGTCGGGGACCGGCTGCGGGAGGTGTTCGTCTCGCCGGCGCCTCTGCTGGCCGGTGCAGAGGAGGTGGGAGACCGGTTAGCGGTGCTGCCTGCGTTGTTTCACCTGATGTGGCAGTGCGAGCTGATCGCTGACCTGGAGCAGGAGCGGCTGGGCCCGGCGACGCTGGTGCGGGCCGCTTGGCCGCAGGGTGGTCGGCGGTGAGCGGGAGCAGCCGACCGCGGCGGCCCGCGGGGCTGGCGATCGGCGATCGGATACGGGTGGCAGGGACGCTGCACACGGTGATCGCGGTGCTGGGGACGGACGTGCGGTTGGCCGGCACCGATGGAGTGGTCACCGACATGGCCCTGATCGAGTTGCAGACGGCCGAGGACGTCGAGGTCGTCACCGGCTCATCCCGTCCTGCGGTTCCTTCATCGACTCCGCTGGAAGGGCTGCCGGAGGCGGTGGCCGCGGAGGCGTTGTGGTGGGAACGGCACATCGTGGAGGTGCTGCGCGGAATTCCGCCGCACGCTCCGGCGGGGACCAGGCCGAAACCGGAGTACGACCCGGCGACGGTGTCGTTGACCCGGCGGGAACAGGCCAAGGCCGCAGAACTGGCCGCGGCGGGCAGGCCGGTGACGGCCAGTGCGATCGCCAAACGGCGACGCCGTTACGAGGCACGCGGCGTGGTCGGGATGGTCGACCACCGGGTGGACAAGCCGGTCTCCCCGCATGGGCGGGTGGACCCGGCGGTGGTGGAGGCGATGCGCAAGGCGATCGACGAGGCCACGCAGTCCTCGTCGCGGACGGCGAGCTATCTGTTCTGGCGGACCGAGCAGATCCTGGAGGCCACGCACGGCCGCGGTGTGGTGGAGCTGCCCTCGCAGCGCAGCCTCTATCGGCTGCTGGACAAGCTGTCGGCGGGCAAGCACACCACCGGGTCGGCTCGAACCCGCCGTTCCCTTGCTGCTCGCCCGGACGGCCCGTTCGGTGAGGTGGACGCGTGGGCGCCGGGCGAGGTGATGCAGATGGACTCCACGCCGCTGGACGTGTTGGTCCGCCTGGACGACGGAGTGGTCGGCCGAGTCGATCTGACCGGTGTGATCGATGTTGCGACCAGGACCGTGACGGCCGCGGTGCTGCGGCCGACGACGAAGTCGGTGGACGCCAGCGTGCTGCTGGCCCGCACCGTCACCCCTGAGCCGATGCGGCCCGGCTGGGTGCAGGCTCTGGCGATGTCTCGGTCAGCGCTGCCCTGGCAGCGGCTGCTGGGCATCGACGCGCGGATGGAGCACGCCGCGGCCCGCCCGGTCATCATTCCCGAGACGATCGTGGTCGACCAGGGAAAGGTGTTCATCTCCCGGAACTTCCGCTCCTCCTGCAGCTTCCTGGGCATCAATCTGCAGCCGGTCCACGGCGGATCGGGCTGGGAGAAAGGCCACATCGAGCGGATGCTCGCCTCGGTGGGCACGTTGTTCGCCCAGTTCGTGGCCGGCTACACCGGCAACAATGCGGAACGTCGAGGTCGCAACGTCGAACAGCAGGCGGTGTGGTCGCTGCTGGAGCTGCAGGACCTTCTGGACGAATGGCTCGTGGCGGCCTGGGCCAATCGGCCCCATGACGGGCTGCGCGATCCCGCGCATCCTGGCCGGATGTTCAGCCCGAACGAGAAGTACGCGGCCATGGTCGAGGCGGCCGGGTACGTTCCGGTCGCGCTCTCGGCCGACGACTACATCGAGCTGCTGCCGGCGACCTGGCGGGCGATCAACGCCTACGGCGTGAAGATCAACTATCGGACCTATGACGACGAGGCCCTCAACCCGCTGCGTCAGCAACGCTCCGGGGTCACCGACCGCAAGGACCTGTGGGAGATCCATCATGATCCCTACGACGTGTCACGGGTCTGGGTTCGTGACCACTGGAACGGCGGCTGGATCACTGTGTTCTGGAAGCAGCTTCATCGCGTTGCGGCCCCGTTCGGGGAACTGGCCTGGGACCATACCCGCCGGGCCTTGCCCGGCGCGACCGAGGAGGAACTCGCCGATGCCGTCTCCGACTTGCTGAAACGCGCCCACAACGGGCCTGGCCGCGACGAGAGGCCCGAGGGTGCTGCCCGATTCAGCCGCCGGGACCGGCGCGTCGCGGCACGGACCAAAGCCAGCCCTGTCAGCACCCCGATCCAGGCCGATCCCGCACAGGCCACCGCAGGCTCCGCGAACAGAGCGAGTCAGGACGGTGACGGCACAGAGGAAACCCTTGCCAAGGTGATACCGATGCCGATCTTCGACCCGTTCGCCGAAGCGGACAAACGCTGGTGACGCGCCTGACTCGCTCCGCGCCCGGCGACGATCCGGCCGGAGAGCATCAGCATCTGCAGCTGACCACCCTGGCGGGCTGGCGCGGTTTCGTCACCGAGATGCGCGCAGTCCCGGACCTGTTGCCGGAAGCGATCCGGTCGAGCCTGGACGATGACAAACGCGCCTGCTACGACGATGAGCGCATCGACCACCATTCCCGGCTGCTGGTCGTCCAGACCCCCACCATCCGGCAGATCATCACCGCTGGCCGCCGCCTGATCCAACTGAACAAGAACGCCCACTACGGGCGATGCGGCCTGATGGTCTCCGGACCCGCCCGAACGGGGAAGACCACCGCGCTCGTCCAACTCGGCAAGACCATCGAAGTGATTCACCGGCGCCGCCACCCGCGCGCGACGGCAGACATCCCGGTCATCTACATCACCGTCCCGCCCGCCGCGACCCCGAAGATGATCGCGATGGAGTTCGCCCGGTTCTTCGACCTGCCCATCTCACGCCGAGGCAACATCACCGACCTCGCCGACGCCATCTGCGGGGTCAGCATCGACGCCCGCGTCCGCCTGGTCGCGATCGACGAACTTCACAACCTCAACACCGCCACCCGCGCGGGCGCCGAAGCCTCCGACACCCTGAAGTACTTCTCCGAACGCATCCCAGCCACGTTTGTCTACGCCGGCATCAGCCTGGAACGCACCGGCCTGCTGTCGGGCACCCGCGGTGAGCAGATCGCCGGACGGTTCAGCATGGTCCGCACCGGCCCATTCGGCCAGGACCCACAGTGGAGCGCCCTGATAGCCGCCCTGGAAAACAGCCTGCGGCTGCACCGCCACCGGCCGGGCACCCTGGCCAAACTCGACCGTTACCTGCATCAACGCACCCACGGGATGATCGGAAGCCTGCTCTGGCTCATCCGCAGCGCCGCCATCAACGCCGTGCTGGACGGCAGCGAGAAGATCACCAAGAAGTCCCTGGACGGTGTCGACGCCGACATCGCCTCTCAATCCCCGCGCCCACCCGCCACGTGACCAGAGCCAATGCTGCCCCGAGACCGAATCGAGAAGATCTTCGCCCTGAGCACGGCCGGATTGTCGGCACGCGCCATCGCCAAACAGCTCGGCCACGCCCCACAAACCATCAGCGACTACCTGAACGGCCGCAAAACACCCGGCCTCCGAGCTGTCTCGCGGCCGGACCTGTTCACTGACATCTTCGCCGGCTACTGCCGTCAGCGGTTCGCCGAGGACCCGCACTTACGACCCAGTGCTCTGTTCGATGAGATCACCGAGCTCGGCTTCAAGGGCAGCCGCTCGACCTTCTACCGCGGGCTGACTCGTCGCCTGCTGTCCCCGCCCGACCACCGACAACCTCGGACGCAGGAAGATCCACGGCAAGACCCGTTCGAGATGCCTCGCCTCTCCATGCACGCACCCCGGCATGCGCCGGTCCTGCCACGATCGGTCGCCCCCATCACCGGAGAGACACTCATCTCCTACTTAACCCGACTCGCCCAAGCCAACCACCTCACCCTCACCGAGGTCCTCACCGTCCTGCCCTCCTGGTTCTCCACCAAGATCAACAATCACGACGATCGCGCCCAGCACCACACACTCATCCCCGCAACCACCCAGGCCCTGCACGCCCTCGCCCACCTCGCCCGCACGACCACCACCAGCCTCGCCCGCGCGCTCCCCGCGTTCGGCACCACCGATGCGCACAGCCCAGTCCGAGCCACCACCGCCTGCCGACGATGCACCGCCCGCCGCGGCATCCACCAGCCCGTCCCCATCCACCTGCCCACCCACCACAAAATCTGCACCCGTCACGGCATCTGGCTCAGCGACGCCGACCACCCGCACCTCGACCTCGCCGCATGCCCAGAGATCATCACTGCCCAGCACAGAGCAAACCGGCTTCTACGCCGCTACACGCCCCAGCAACTGACACTCGCTCACCAAGCCGCAGCCAGAGCAATCCCTTCGTGGCCGACCTCTCCCGCCGCCATTCCTCTCCATTGGAGGCATCGGCTGCTGATCTTGCAGACCACCAACCACCGCAACAACATCCCGACCGACCAGGACGACTACATGCACGCAGCGACCTACCCAGATGCCATCACCCTCGCCGCAGCGATACTCCATGCCCCAAACTCACACGCGACCCAGCAAGATCTATTGGCGAAGTCCCCCTGCCCCTCCCGCTACCGTCAGCTCTGAACCCGGACCGGTTCGCCAGTCAAGATTCCTCACCGCAGGTCAGGACACCCACCTCAAGGACGATCCCCTGACACGGGACAGGAGCCGGTGACGAGTGTTGTCCGGAAAGTGTCCGAGATCGCTGTGACCTGCGAAAACAGGATCATGGTGTGCGTGGGAGGGAGGAGAAGCGGAGTGTGGACGCTGGCTCGATGGGGGTGGCGCGTCGGGTTGGCACGCCCGTTTGTACGGGTCGGATCTCCCTCCAGACATCCGACCCGCACACCCCGCCATCATCGCCGTGACCGGTTGGATGCGGAGGGTGAATTAGGCAGGTGAGAGGCCTCCGTACGCGGTTCCAGGCGAGACCGCCGGTGACGGAGCAAGGGGCCGACCGGCAGCGCTATGTCCACAGGGGCACGCTGCAGGTCTTGCCGAATCTTTGCGGGAGGGCCTGTCCGAATTCGGGTCTGGCGACAGGTATTTGGAATGGTGACAGGGATCGGTGGCCCGGCACTTTTGGGCCACACCCACATGACCAAGCCCATCATCACCTCAACCTCAACCTCAACGGCATCCACGTCCACCAACTCCTCCGCCGCTACCGGGCCTGCCACTGTGGGCTCCTCGTCCGTCGCGTCCGCACCGGACACCCAGCCCGGACTTCGGCTGTTCCGGGAGGGTCAGGATGCGGGTCGGGGGCATCTGCCATTGTCGGTGTGGCTGGCGGCGGCCGACGCCGAATCGGTCGCGAGCTGCCGGGTGGGGTGCTGCCATCCGGTCAGCGGCCCGCTGGCCCGCCACCTGGTCGCGGCGTGCACGCGGCTGGGCAACACCGTCGTCCATCTCGGCGCCAGCGATCATCAGGTCGTCTCGGCCGCGCTGACGGCGGGCTGCCTGCCGGTGGCCGTCTTTGCCGACGTGGCTCGCGCGGGGGTGTCCTGGAGTTGCCTGGCGCGTACCCATCCCGACTATGACCTGGAGGTCGCCGACCTGCGCGTCGCTGATCCTGGTGATGATGCCGGGGTGCTGGCTGATTTCTCGGGCAGCGCGGGGCTGGTGGTGGCCGAGCAGACCTGCCAGCAGCCCGTGTGCCGGTCCACCGGCCGACCGGACTTCGGGGCCGAAGCCGAGGTCTTCGATGTCGCTCGTGCGGCGGGGCTGGTCAAGCCGGGCGGGCATCTGGTGGTGATCACCGGCCTGCACCGTGAAGGCGGCGTGGTCGACCCGGTACCCGAGATCATTGCCCGTGCCCGGCAGGCGGGTCTGGTGTATCTGCAGCACATCATCGCCCTGCGGAATCCCGCACACGGCGAACGCATCGACCCGGATCTCTCTCATCGAGCCTCGGCCGCCATCGAGGGGCTACCGGAGTGTGCGGGGTTGCCGGCCAGTGCCCGGGTGCACGCGGACGTGCTGCTGTTCTCCGCGTCTGGCGCCACCGAGTCCACCGGGTCCACCGAGCGGGGCGGAGGTGAGGGTTGATGGTGGAGGTGACGACGTCAGTGTGGGCGACGGGGCAGCGGCCGTCGCGGGTGCAGCGCAAGGGTCGGTATGTGCCGGAGTCGATGCGGCATCCGGGCAAGATGCTGCCCTCGATCGCCGCCAAGGTGATCGAGACCTACACCGCCTCCGGTGACCTGGTGGTCGATCCGATGTGCGGGATCGGCACCACCCTGGTCGAGGCCGCCCATCTGGGCCGGTACGGCGCGGGCGTGGAGTTCGAGGAGCGGTGGGCGCGCCTGGCGGTCATCAACCTCGGCCATGCTCGCGCACAAGGAGCGGCTGAGTTCGGGCGGGTGGTGGCCGGGGATTCCCGGCAGATTGCCCGGCTGCTGCCGGACCTGGTCGGCCGGGCCGCGCTGGTGCTGACCTCGCCGCCGTACGGGGCGGCCACGCACGGGCATATCCGTTCCACTCGCGATACCGGCGAGCCGGGGGTGCGCAAGTGGAACCAGCGCTACTCCCACGATCGCGCCAACCTCGCCCACCAGCAGCTCCCGCACCTCCTCGACGGGTTTGGCCGCATCCTGGCCGGCTGCGTGGAGCTGCTGCGGCCGGGTGGTGTCGCGGCGATCACGGTGCGGCCCTACCGCGTCCGCGGCGAGCTGGTCGACCTGCCCGGCCACGTGCACCGACTCGCTGAGCAGGCCGGGCTGGCGTTCGCAGACCGGATCGTGTGTCTGCTGTGCGGGCTTGGAGACGGTCACCTTCTCAATCGGGCATCGTTCTTCCAGCTCCACGAGGCGCGAAAGGCATGGGCGCGAGGGGTGCCAATCCACGCCGTAGCGCATGAGGACCTCCTTGTGTTCCGCCGCCCGCAGCAGACGCCGCCCAGGAACGGGCCGGGCGCTGCTCGGGAAGCCGTCCGCGAGCTGGAGTAGCCCCGACTATCCCGCTGGTTTCTGGCCCGGATGCGGGCCGGGCGCTGGGGCGCGGGCGTGGACCTGCGGATTTTGGCTTGACGCGGGCCGTGGAGGTGGGCGTCGATACCGCC
>NZ_SSXE01000250.1 GCF_021699195.1 Nonomuraea sp. MG754425
CCCCAACCCCGACCTCACCGTGTCGGGCCTGACCGCCTCCCCGGCCGCCCCGGTCGAGACCGACACCGTGACGCTGTCGGTCACCGTCAGGAACGCCGGCACCGCCGCCTCCGCCGCGACCTCGGTCAACTTCTACGCCGGCACCACCAAGGTCGGCAGCGCCGACGTGGGCGCGCTGGCCGCGGGCGCCTCCGCCACCGTCTCGGCCGGCATCGGGACCAGGGACGCGGGCACGTACCAGCTCTCCGCCAAGGTGGACGAGGACAACAAGGTCATCGAGCAGAACGAGAACAACAACAGCACCACCGGCACGCTGACCGTGAAGCCGGTCGACACCGCCGACCTGATCGCCTCCCCCGTCGCCTGGACGCCGGGCAACCCGGCCGCGGGCAGCACGGTCACGTTCTCGGTCGCGATCAAGAACCAGGGCACCGTGGCCTCCAGCGCCGCGGCCCACGGCATCACGCTCACGGTCACCGACGACGCCGGAGCCGTCGTCAGGACGCTGACCGGCTCCGTCAGCGGGGCGATCGCCCCCGGGGCCACCGCGAGCCCGGTGAGCCTGGGCACCTGGACGGCGGCCAACGGCAAGTACACGGTCAAGACCGTGCTCGCCGACGACGCCAACGAACTGCCGGTCAAGCGGGCCAACAACACCAGCACGCTGCCCCTGTTCGTCGGACGCGGCGCGAACATGCCGTACGACACGTACGAGGCCGAGGACGGCGTCATCGGCGGCGGCGCGGCCCGCGTCGGCCCGAGCCGGGACATCGGCACGATCGCCGGCGAGGCGTCGGGACGGCGCGCGGTCACCCTCAACCAGACCGGCGCGTACGTCGAGTTCACCACCAGGGCCGACACGAACACCCTGGTCACCCGCTTCTCGATGCCGGACGCCCCGGGCGGCGGCGGCATCGACTCCACCCTGAACGTCTACGTCAACGGTTCCTTCCTCAAGGCGATCAACCTGACCTCGCGCTACGCCTGGCTGTACGGCGCCGAGGCCAGCCCGAACAACAACCCCGGCGCGGGCCCGCCCCGGCACATCTACGACGAGGCGAACCTGCTGCTCGGCACCACCGTCCCGAAGGGCAGCAAGATCCGCCTGCAGAAGGACGCGGCCAACTCCTCCACGTACGCGATCGACTTCGTGGACTTCGAACTGGCCACGCAGGCCGCCAACCCGGACCCGGCGAAGTACGCCGTACCGGCCGGCTTCACCCACCAGGACGTACAGAACGCGCTGGACAAGGCCCGCATGGACAGCGCCCTGACCGGCGTCTACCTGCCCCCGGGCGACTACCAGACGAGCAGCAAGTTCAGCGTCTACGGCAAGCCGGTCAAGGTGATCGGGGCCGGGCCCTGGTTCACCCGGTTCCGCGCGCCGGCCGGGCAGTCGAACACGGACGTCGGCTTCCGCGCCGAGGCCACCGCCAACGGATCGACGTTCGCCGGCTTCGCCTACTTCGGCAACTACGTGGAGCGCATCGACGGCCCCGGCAAGGTGTTCGACTTCTCGAACGTGGCCAACATCACGATCGACAACGTCTGGGTCGAGCACCAGATCTGCATGTTGTGGGGCACGAACACGGACAACCTGACGATCAAGAACTCGCGGATCAGGAACGTGTTCGCCGACGGCCTGAACATGACCAACGGCAGCACCGGCAACCACGTCACCAACATCGAGACCAGGTCCACGGGCGACGACAGCTTCGCGCTGTTCTCGGCCATCGACAACAACTCGGGCGAGCAGTTCGGCAACGTCTTCGAGAACCTGACCTCGCTGCTGACCTGGCGGGCCGCGGGCCTGGCCGTCTACGGCGGCTACGACAACACCTTCAGGAACATCTACGTGGCCGACACGCTGGTGTACTCGGGCGTCACGATCAGCTCGCTGGACTTCGGGATCCCGATGCACGGCTTCGGCGCCAGCCCGCCCACGACGTTCGACAACATCTCGCTGGTCCGGGCGGGCGGGCACTTCTGGGGCCAGCAGACGTTCCCGGCGATGTGGCTGTTCTCCTCCTCGAAGGTGTTCCAGGGCATCCGGATCAGCAACCTGGACATCGTGGACCCGACGTACAGCGGGATCATGTTCCAGACCGGCTACTCGAACCCGTCCACGCCGCTGAACCCGGTCAAGGACACGGTCCTCACGAACGTGTCGATCAGCGGGGCGCAGAAGAGCGGTGACGCCTTCGACGCGAAGTCCGGCTTCGGCATCTGGGTGAACGAGCTGCCCGAGCCCGGCCAGGGCCCGGCGATCGGCTCGGCCACCTTCAACAACCTGCGGTTCAGCAACAACTACCAGAACATCAAGAACACGACCTCGACGTTCACCCTCACGGTGAACTAGAGCTCGCTCCTGGTGGGCAACCCCTGCCAGTCGCTCACGCTGGACACCGCGGCGGCGCTCATCAGCGCCCCGCGGTGCAGGCGTTCCTGGGGGATGAGGCCGTCGAGCGCGGCGCTGATGTAACCGGCCGCGAACGCCTCCCCCGCCCCCGCGGTGTCCACCACGGGGACCTGCCAGCCCTGCACGTCGTAGCGCATGCGGTCGGCCCGCACGGTGACGCCCTTGGCCCCGCGGTCCACCACCACCTCCCGCTCGGGGGTGAGGGCGGGCTTGACCAGGTCGAGGTCGTCCTGGCGGACGAAGAGCAGGCGGGACTCGCAGGCCAGCTCGCCGAGCACCTCCTCGGCCTCGCGCACCGACGGCCACAGCTCCGGCGCGTACTCGACGGCGAACGAGACCGGCACCCCTGCGTTCCTGGCGGCGCTCACCGCGATGCGCACGGCCTCCAGCGCGTCCCTGCCCAGGGCCGCGGTGACGCCGGTCACGTGCAACATCCGCGCCGCGGCGACGCGGTCGATGGGCACGTTGCCCGGCGCGAGCAGCGACCCGGCCGAGCCGGCGCGGTAGTGGACGGTCTTCGGCTCACGGCCCACGCGCGACTCCCGCAGCAGCAACGCCGTGCGGGCGCCCTCGGCCACGCGCATGTCCGCGACGTCGACGCCCTCGCCGCGCAGGACGGTCACGGCCCTGGCGCCCAGCTCGTCGTCACCCACCTTGCCCAGGTACGCGGACCGGTGCCCGAGCCGCGACAGGCCGACGGCCAGGGTGAACTCGGGCCCGCAGACGTCCAGCCTGGCCTCGCTCTCGTGGCGGACGCGACCGCTGGAGACGACCCCCAGCGGCTCGCCCAGCGTGTAGACGTCCGTCATGGGCCAGACTGTAGTGGGTCACGGCTCCCCTAATCGATTTTCGGTGCATTACCGCTGGTTAAAGCCGTGATCAAATATTTCTCGGAACTTTAGCCAACCTTTCCCCATGATCGTGGCTCAAAGTAGTAGAGGGAGCCGGTCACCCCCAAGGCCGGCTCAGCAGTCAATACGGGGAGAGGAATCAGCACCCTCATGAAAAAGATCGCAGTAGGTATCCTTTCCGCCATGGTCGGCGGAGCAATGCTGGTGTCGGGTGCGGGAGCCGCCGGGGCCACCGTCAAGCGCGACACGCAGCTCGTCATCCGTGACATCAGCCCCAACCCCGTCGTGGTCAAGAAGGGCTCCGAGACGACCGCGTACTTCGACGTCGGGGCCAGCTCCGACGTGGAGAAGGTCGAGCTCAGCGTCGCCCCCGCGTCGGCGACCTTCCGCACGATGCGCACCAAGGACATCAAGGACCTCGAGGGCTGGCGCTGGGCCATCGGGTTCAACGAGAACGACTACGCGGGCAAGTGGAAGGCCACCGCCGTGGCCTTCGACAAGTCCGGCAAGGAGATCGCCAAGGACGACTCGTTCTTCTCGGTCGAGATCGAGAAGGGCAAGGCCGAGACCCGGATCTCGCGCTTCAGCGCCGACCCGTACAAGGTCCGCAAGGGCAAGTCGATCTACTTCTCCGGCCGTCTCCAGGTCGACGACCGTGGCTGGGAGGGTGTCCGCGGCAAGCGCGTGAACATCTACTACCAGGCCAACGGCAGCAGCGCCTGGAAGTGGGTCGCCTCCGACTGGACCTCGCGTGGCGGCAAGTTCGACGCCCGGACCAAGGCGTACAAGAGCGGCACGTTCCGCGCCGTGTTCAACGGTGACCGTGAGCTCGACGGCGCCAAGAGCCGTACGGACTACGTGCGCGTCTACTCCTGGCGTCGCTAGTCGGCCCCGGAGTCCTGAGCCGTTGACCGGCCCAGACTCCCGGTGTCGCTGATCGACCCAGCGGAGGCCCGGCCCTTGGGGGCTGGGCCTCCGGCTTTTTGTCTTCGGCAGGTTTAGCGATCACGCATTTGCCGCATAGGAAGTCCCATTGCGCTGACCGACCCCCGAAGGAGCACACGCATGCCGCACCCCGTGATCGCCCTCGCCCTGAGCATGACGAGCACGCTGGCCGCGGCCCCTTCGGCGGAACCGTCCGTCCGGTACGAGAGCCCCGACTCACCCCGCGCCGAGCGCGCCGAGCGGCTGCTGAAGGACGACGACGTGCTCAAGACCGGGATCCGGCTGCCCGAGCCGGTCAAGATCGTCGCCCGCGACTGCGACGCGGCGAAGGCCCGCTGGGACCACGACAAACGCGAGATCACGATCTGCTACTCGCTGGTCGACAAGGTACGCGAGACGATCAAAGGCATCTCCCAGACCGAGGAGATCGACGAGAAGGCCACCAGGGCGCGCATGAAGGGCGCCCTGACCGTGCTCCTGCACCACCAGCTCGGCCACGCCCTGACCACGCTCAACGGCATGCCCGACGACGAGGGGCAGGCCGACCGGTTCGCCGCGCTGACGCTCGCCGCCGACTCGCCCAAACGGGTGGTCGCCGCCGCCGAGGCCCGTCACCTGCTCGCCGGGCACGCCGGCATCGACCACCTGTCCGGCCCCGAGGGGGGCGACCCGGAGAAGTCCGGCATGGAGGAGTCGGCCGCGTTCGCCTGCCTGCTCTACGGCGCCGACCCCGCCAGGTACGGCAAGATCCTCAAGGGCGGATGGGTGCCCGCCGAACGCGCGCCGACCTGCGCCGATGAGTACAACAGGGTCAAGTCCGCCATCGGAGATAAGTTCGGGAGCTGAGGGGTAGCGTCCCCGGTATGGCCGAGGACCTGCTCAGAGACTTCAACCCGTTCGACATCTTCGACGCCGAGGCAGCCCGGCTCGACCGCTTCTTCTCCGGGCTCGACGAGGCCGGCTGGCGGCGGCCGTCCCGGTGCGAGGGCTGGTCGGTGCGCGACGTGCTGGCCCACCTGGCGGGCGAGGAGATGTACAACCACGCCTGCCTCGACGGCACCGTCCAGGACCTGATGGGCCGGCTGGCCGACGCGGGCATCGGCAGGTACAACGAGTTCAACGAGTGGTGCGTGCGCGAGCGCAGGAGCCTGCCCGTCGAGGAGGTCCTGGCGGAGTGGCGGGCCGAGAACGACGAGACGCGCGAACGCATGCGGGCGCTGGGCCGCCACGCCATGCTCGACACGATGGCCGGCCCCTACCCGGTCGGGCTGCAGACCTTCCACTACGACTCCGAGTACGCCACCCACGCCGACGACGTGGGCGCGCCCGTCCCCGACGACGAGGCCGACGACCGGCTGTTGTGGCGGGTGGCCGTGGGCCGGTTCGTCCTGGCCGAGCAGGACGCCAAGGTGCAGGTGGAGCAGACGGCCGACGAGATCTGGGTGGCCGTGGACGGTGTCACCGCGGCGCTGCCGTACCCGGAGTTCGTCCATGCCACGGTGGGCCGGGTGCCGGCCGCGCACGACCTCGACCCGCGCCTCGCCTCCGCGCTGAGGTGCCTGGCCTGAGGAGGCGGCATGTGGCTGCGCAACCGCGAGGGCTCCGAGCCGGTGACGGCGCGCAGCCCGTTGCGCGCCCGGCGGATCCTGTCGCTGATCGCCTTGGCGTTCGGGCTGGTGACCGGGGTGTTCTTCATCGTGCAGGCCGTGCTGACGGGGGCGCAGGTGTGGCGCTGGGAGGCCGCGATCTCCGCGGCGGTGGTCATCATCGCCGTCGTCGACCTGGCGGTGCTGCGGCGGCGCCGGTCGTCCGGCCCGGACGGCTCAGGTCGTCAGGACGGCCCAGAGCAGTAACCCGAGCACCAGAGCCCCGGCCCAGAAGATCAGCCAGACGTGGGCCACCGTCCACGTGCGCAGCCGGACGCCGTATGGCTGGTCGGGCAGCGGCCGGCCGCCCGTCTCGACCCGGTTGATGGCCGCCACGCGCCTGGCCAGCTCGGGATCGTCTCGCTCGAGGGCTCGTTCGATCTCGGCGAGAATACGGCGTTCCCTTCCGGAGAGGCTCATCGCACCACCATTGCTCTCACGCCGATGCCCCTTCTCTTACCCACGGGTGGGCACCGCAAGCCCGGCCCTTGACCCGCGCCGCGCGGGCCGCGATCACTCCGGGTGCCCGGCTCGGAACGCAGGATGATGAGGCCATGTCGACACCGCGGCAGCGTTACCGGGAGCAGGTCAGGAGGGAGATCAAGCGGGTCGCGCGCGCCCTGCTCGCCCCCGGCGACGACTGGACGCTGAGCCTGACCGCGGTGGCCAGGCACATGGGGATGACCGGCCCGGCCCTCTACAAGTACTTCGCCGGCCGCGACGACCTGCTCGCCGAACTGGCCCTCGACGGGTGGGCCGAGCTGGCGGCGGCGGTACGCGCCGGGGCCGCTCCGGGCGGGCCGCGTGCCCGGCTGCACGCGCTGGCGCGGGCCTGCTTCGACTGGGCCGTCGCCCATCCCGGCCTGTTCCGGCTCCTGGCCTCGTCGCCGGAGCACGCGGGCGTCGAGGAGGTGCTCAGGCCGTTCCTGCCGGTGTTCGCGGACGGGACCCCGGCGGAGTCGCTGAGGCGGGAGTTGCCGGAGTGGGCGCAGGCGGGGGACGCCGGTCTGACCGGGGCGGTTCTGGTGTGGACGAGGCTGCGGGGCGTCCTGAGTGTGGAGTCGCGGAGGCCGTTCGCCGGGATGGGGGCCGCGCTGCTGGCCGCCGAGATGGACGCGCTCGCCGACACGATGGGCCTGGATGAGGCGCGTCCGTCCCGGCGCTCCGCGCGGGGCGCCGGGACGAAGGCCGGTTACTCGCCGCGGGCGGGCGAGCCGTAGCGCTGGTTGAAGCGCTCGACCCGGCCGGCGGTGTCGAGGATGCGGCCACGGCCCGTGTAGAAGGGGTGGCTGGCGGACGACACGTCCACGTCGATGACCGGGTACGTCCTGCCGTCCTGCCACTCGATGGTCCTGTCGGCGGTCAGCGTCGAGCGGGTGAGGAAGGCGAAGCCGGCGCTCGGGTCACGGAAGACGACCGGACGGTACGCGGGGTGCAGGTTCTTCTTCATGCCCGCCACAACCAGGTGACAACGGTTTTCATTCCCTGGCTTCCGGATCGAGTCCGAGCACGGTGCGTCCGCCGTCCACCGGGATCGTGGCCCCGTTGACGAAGGAGGCGTCCGGGGAGAGCAGGTGCGCCACGACGGAGGCCACCTCGGCGGCGGTCGCGACCCGGCCCAGCGGATGCAGCCTGGCCATCTCCGCCTCCACCTCCCGGCTGCGCAACTCCTCGTACCGCTCCGTGGCCACCGACCCGGGAGCCACGGCGTTGACCCGGATGCCGTACCTGCCGTACTCCACCGCCAGCGCCCTGGTCAGCCCCTCCGTCGCGGCCTTGGCCGTCGAGTAGGGCAGGCTGCCGGGCACGGCTCTGGTGGCCTGGTGCGAGGTGACGTTCACGATGGCGCCGGGGGTGCCGGCGTCCAGGAAGTGGCGTACGGCGGTGGCGCAGCCCACCACCGCCAGGTCGAGATTGGCCGCGATCAGCGCCCTGACCTCGGCAATCGGGGACGAGTGCACCGAGGCGTCACGGAAGACGGCCGCGTTGTTGACCCACCCGGCCAGGGTGCCCGACTCCTGGGCCAGGTCGGCGGCCCACGCGGTGACCTCCTCGTCGGCCGCGTCGCCGATCACGGGGACCACCCTGGGGCCGGCCCACTTGAGCGCGTCCTCGTCCCGCTCGACGACGACCACCACGTCCCGGTCCCCGAGGAGCCGCTCCACCACGGCCCTGCCGATGCCACGCCCACCACCGGTAACCACATACGAAAGAGTCATGATTTGACGCTATGTCGGTAAGACGATGATTAGCGGGAATTATTCGGCTTAGAAGTGACTTTTCTCACCGTATTTACCGCGGGTGAACGGGAACAAATCAGGGCGTGATCGTTGCCGCGGGAGCGAAGGCGTCGGCCCGAATGATCGGCGCACTCGCGATCACGCAGACCGCCGGATACGGCATTCTCTATTACGCGTTCTCCGTGTTCATCCCGCCGATGTCACGCGACCTGCACGCCGGGGTCGCGCAGCTCACGGGGGCGTTCACGCTGTCCGCACTGGTGTCGGGGCTCGTGGCGCCGCTCGTCGGACGCCGGCTCGACCGGCACGGCGGGCGCGGGCTGATGACGGCCGGGTCCGTGCTGGGCGCGCTGGCGGTGCTGGCCTGGTCGCAGGTGCGCACGGTGGCGCAGCTCTACCTCGTGTGCGGGGTGCTCGGCGTGGCGTCGGCCATGGTGCTGTACGAGGCGGCGTTCGCGGTCATCGTGGCCTGGTTCGACGCGGCGCGGCGGGCGCGGGCGCTGCTGGCGGTGACGGTGGTGGCCGGGTTCGCCTCCAGCATCTTCCTGCCGCTGACCGGCGTCCTCGCCGACCGGTACGGGTGGCGGCAGGCGCTGGTCATCCTGGCCGCCGGGTACGCCGTGACCGCCGTGCCCCTGCACGCGCTGGCCGTACGCGGCCGGCCCGCGCCCGCCCACGTGGACCGGCGGGAGATCGTCGGCACGGCACTGCGCGAACGGCCGTTCTGGCTGCTCGCGGCGGCCTTCCTGACACAGACGGGCGCGGTGTCGGTCATGGGGGTGCTGCTGGTGACGTACCTGATCACGCTCGGGCATCCGCCGGTGTTCGCGGCCGGGGTGGCGGGGCTGCTCGGGGTGCTCTCGGTGACCGGACGACTGGTGACCACCGGGCTCCAGGCGCGCTGGCCGGTGGCGTTGATCACATGTTCGGGCTGCAGGGACTGGCCGCCGTGCTGCTGCCGCTGGTCGGGCGCGACCCGGTGGGGGCCGTGGCGGCGGTGGTGCTGTTCGGGCTGGGGTTCGGGGTCGCCACGATCGCGCGTCCCGCGCTGCTCGCCGACCGGTACGGGACGGCCGCGTACGCGTCGCTCAGCGGGACGCTCGCGCTGCCGATCACGGCGGCCAAGGCCGTGGCGCCGCTCGCGGCCGCCGGGATCGCGCAGGTGGCGGGGTATCCGGCGGTGATGGGAGTGGTGGCGGGGGCGTGCGTGCTGGGGGCGTTGTCACTGATGGCCTACGCGCGGGTGCCGTCCGCCGGCCGCGTGCCGCACGCGGCCCCGGAGGACGCCTGACCCCCTACCGGGAGAACGATCTTCAGGGCCGGTTGTCGGGAGCAGCGGCTACGATCGCGGAGAGGCGTGCGCCGGACCACGGTGCGAGCACCATCGCCGCCTCTCTCCGCCATCGGCGGAACTGACGATCCGCTCATCCCCGAACACGTAAGGTAGCCGCATGGATACCCCCACCGAGGTCCTGAACCGCGTGTTCGGCTACGACTCGTTCCGGGCGGGTCAGCAGGAGATCATCGATCACGTCGTCGACGGCGGCGACGCGCTCGTCCTGATGCCCACCGGCGGCGGCAAGTCGCTGTGCTACCAGATCCCCGCCCTGGTGCGCAAAGGCGTGGGAGTCGTCATCTCACCGCTGATCGCGCTGATGCAGGACCAGGTCGACGCGCTGCGGGCGCTCGGCGTCCGGGCGGGGTTCCTCAACTCGACGCAGAGCTTCGACGAGCGGCAGCTCGTCGAGTCGGAGTTCCTGGCCGGGGAGCTCGACCTGCTCTACCTCGCGCCCGAACGGCTGCGGGTCGACGCCACGCTGCGGCTGCTGTCGAGGGGCGACATCTCGATGTTCGCCATCGACGAAGCGCACTGCGTGGCGCAGTGGGGCCACGACTTCCGTCCCGACTACCTGGAGCTGTCGAAGCTGCGCGAGCTGTGGCCCGACGTGCCGCGCATCGCGCTGACCGCCACCGCCACCCCCGCCACGCACGCCGAGATCTCCTCCAGGCTGGGCCTCGATCAGGCCCGCCACTTCGTGGCCGGCTTCGACCGGCCCAACATCCACTACCGCATCGCGCCCAAGGCCGAGCCCAAGCGGCAGCTCCTGGAGTTCCTGCGCACCGAGCACGCGGGCGAGGCGGGCATCGTCTACTGCCTGTCGCGCTCCTCAGTGGAGAAGATCGCCGAGTTCCTGGTCGACAACGGCGTCGCCGCCGTGCCGTACCACGCGGGGCTCGACGCCGGCACCCGGGCCCACCACCAGGCCCGCTTCCTGCGCGAAGACGGGCTGATCGTGGTGGCCACGATCGCCTTCGGCATGGGCATCGACAAGCCCGACGTGCGCTTCGTGGCCCACCTCGACCTGCCCAAGTCGGTGGAGGGCTACTACCAGGAGACCGGGCGGGCGGGCCGCGACGGGCTGCCCGCGACGGCGTGGATGGCGTACGGGCTGCAAGACGTCGTGCAACACCGCCGGATGGCCATGGAGGGCGACGACGCCCACCGCCGCCGCCAGGTGCTCCACCTCGACGCGATGCTGGCGCTGTGCGAGACCGTGGGCTGCCGCCGGATGATGCTGCTCGACTACTTCGGGCAGAAGGGCTCGCAGCCCTGCGGCAACTGCGACACCTGCCAGACACCCCCCGAGTCGTGGGACGGCACGGTCCCGGCGCAGAAGGTGCTGTCCACGGTGCTGCGGCTGCTGCGGGAGCGGCGGCAGAAGTTCGGCGTCGGGCAGGTGGTGGACATCCTGACCGGCAAGCAGACCGCCAAGGTGCTGCAACACGGGCACGAGACGTTGAAGGTGTTCGGGGTGGGGTCCGACCTCGGCAACGCGGAGTGGCACGGGGTGGTGCGGCAACTGCTGGCCCAGGGCTTGCTGGCGGTGGAGTCCGACTACGGCGCCCTGGTCCTGACCGACGACAGCGCCGAGGTGCTGCGCGGCCGGCGCGAGGTGCGGCTGCGCCGCGACGCCCACCGTCCGGCCCGCGCCAAGACCGCCTCCGGCGGCAAGTCCGCCCAGCCCGCCGCCGAGTTGCCCGCCGAGGCCGCCGCCGTCTTCGAACGCCTGCGTGCATGGCGCGGGGCCACGGCCAAGGAACAGGGGGTTCCCGCGTACGTCATCTTCCACGACGCGACCCTGCGCGAGATCGCCACGCTGATGCCCGCGTCACTGGCCGAGCTGAGCAAGGTGAACGGGGTCGGCGACAACAAGCTGACGAAGTACGGGGAGCAGGTGCTCCAGACACTGCACGGCGACGAACCGCCTTCGGCGGATGAACAGAGCCTCCTCCTCTGACCCGGCCGCTCCGCACGCCTCCACCGGGCGGTTCGGAGTGTTCCGGCCGGCGGTCTTCGGTTGGTTTTGCGGCTCGGACGGTGTCGCGGCTCGTTGCCTCGCGCTGTCGCTTGGGGCCTGGGCTTCGGTCTGGGGGCTTCGGTCGGTGGTTCACCTACGTCAGCCGTGCGGGAGTGGGCGCTTCGCGGTGTGCAGGCGGCCGGGCCGGTGTGGGCTTGCGCGGCGTGGTGGTGGCGACGGCCGCACGAAGAACGGTCGTCGCCACCACGTTGGTCGGCCTGGCCGCGGCAAACAGGTGCGCCGCCTCGCGGACCGGGCCGGAAGGTTTTCCGTCCCCTGGCACGGGTTGGTCTGGATGGTCGTGCTGGTCGCCCATTACCGATCTTCTCACCGTATCGGGTAGGACGTCGCGGGTTCGCCAAGAGCGGTGTGGCGAGGGGTGAGCTGACTTGCCGTACAAGATGATCGTACGGCCTGTGGGTCGGAGATGCGGAGGCGGGCGGCGGTTCAGTTGTGTGCGTGCCAGTCGGGGTGGCGGCCGAGGTAGGCGAGAAGGTGGTCCTGCGGGGGCGCGTGCATGGGCACGGTCACCGGCGGGGCGAAGCGTGCGGGCCGGTCCGCGCGTGTGACGAACAGGTGGGCCAGGTCGAGCAGTTCCTCCGCCAGCGGCGTCGGGATCGGGTGGTACTCGCCGCAGGCCCTGGCCACGTCCCAGGCGTGCACGGCGACCTCGATGGCACCGGCCGCGGCGACCATCGGGCCGGTCAGGTGCCGGTCGCGGATGGTGATGAGGCCGCCGGAGACGGCGGCGGTCCAGCGGGCGAGAACCTCCGTGGCACTGTCCCTGAGAACGAGCGCGGGATTACCGGCCCGGTGACTCGATGTGTCCCCTCGCCCCTCGCCCATGGCGCACCCGGTGCCGGAATGGGCGTGCGGGACGCCGGGACGGTGCTGGGCGTGCGGAATGTCGGCATCCCCGTGGCCCCGCAGGAGAGGACCGCCGCCGTGGTGGTCGGTGTGGGTGCCGCCGGCCTGGCCCTGCCGGGTGGTCCTGGGTTGGGCAGCTTGCGGGGTGGATCCGGGCTGGGTGGCCTGGGTGCTCGGCGCGGATGAGGTACGCGACGTGTTCGACGCGGGTGGGGCCGCCTGGGAGGCGGGCTCGGACGAGACAGAGGGCGAGACCAGCACAGGACTCGGGGCGGTGGACGTCCCCGCCATGGACGGCCCAGCAGGCGACGCCGGCGCAGGCGGGCCGGTGGGCAGAACCGACGCGGACGGGCCGATCGGCTGAGCCGGCACAGGCAGCGCGTCCGAGCCGGCACGCTCCGACGGCGCAGTGGGCCGGGCGGTGTCCGCAGGGGTTGCGGGCCGTGTGGAGCTCGGTGG